>NZ_JTHN01000080.1 GCF_001399685.1 Paenibacillus sp. A3 | reverse complement strand
GAATAACTATGCGCCGTCGAATCCCGAGCTGCTGAAGCGGACGCAGGAATCGATCGAGGCCTGGAAGACGGCCAATCCGGGCGTCTCGGTAAGCGAGGTTCCGATCGACCTGCTGACCAACTCCGGGTCGGGTCTCGATCCGCATATTTCCCCGAAGGCAGCCCAAGCGCAAGTGCCGCGGATCAGCAAGCTGACGGGGATCAGCGAAGCGGACCTCGGACAGTTGGTGGAGCGCCAAACGGAAGGGCGGGATCTCGGCGTATTCGGCGAGCCTCGCGTCAACGTGCTGAAGCTGAACCTGGCGCTTACCGAAGTGATGAAGAAAAAGTAGTGTAAAAGGAGCTGTTGTGTCTTGTCCGGAAAAGCCAAACATACCGCCGCCGTGTCGCTCGGCGTCATGGCCGCGGGATTCGCGGCGACGATACCGTGGGCGGATCAAACGTGGGTTCGCCTACTGCAAAGCGGATTCGAAGCGGGACTTGTAGGGGGGCTGGCCGATTGGTTTGCCGTTACCGCCTTGTTCCGCCATCCGCTGGGCATTCCGATCCCGCATACCGCGCTGCTGCCGAATAACCGGCGGCGGGTAACGGAAGCGCTCATTACAACCGTCGAGCAGGAGCTGATCAGCAAGGAAAGCATCCGCAGCAAGCTCGCCGGGCTGAAGATCGTTTCGCGCGGGCTGAAAGCGGCCGAACAGGTTTTGGAATCCGACAAGACGCAGCAGAGCATCGCCGTATTGTGCGAGCGGCTGCTGGACTATATCCCATGGGATCGTATACCCGCGCTGCTGGAGAAGGAAATCCGGCAGCGCATTGACGCGTTGGAGGCCGCACCGGCTCTCCGCAAAGCGCTGGATCAAGTATACCAGCATCAGGGTGAGGAGAAGGCGCTCGATTTTCTGCTGGATTTGGCCGAGCAGCTTGTTCTGACAAGAGAAACGCAGCACCGGCTTGGCGCGATGGCCGCGCAGGCGATGCATGGGCTTCAGACGAACGGATTTATGCAGCTCGCGGTTAATGCGTTTCTCGGCTTTTATAATGAAGAAAAGCTTGGGGCGATGATCCAGCAGTTTGTATGGAATGCCATCCGTGACATGAAACGGCAGGGGAACAAAAACCGGCTGGCGCTGCTGGCGGAGCTGCGCGTCCGGCTGGAGCGTTGGCTGGCCGATCCGGAGACGGAGGATACGTTAAACGCTTGGAAGGTCCGGCTGTTGGATAACTTGGACCTCACCGCCCGGACGGAGCGATGGGTGGAGCAGCTGAAGGAGCGGCTGGTGGAAACGGTGCGCGCGCCGGAGTTTGCCCAGCGCTATGCGATTCCTTTTCTGAAAGAGCTGCTGCATCGGATTCGGGAAGACGAGCAGGGCATAGAGAAGCTGGAGCAATGGGTCCAGGAGCAGCTTGGCCGCTGGGTGGAGGCGAACCATTCCAAAATCGGCGCTTTGATCCGGGAGAATGTGGACCGGTTCGACAATGAGACACTGATTGCATTAATGGAAGATAAAATCGGAAGCGACTTGCAGTGGATTCGGGTCAACGGCGCGCTATGCGGGTTTTTGATCGGATTGGTGCTGGGAACGGTCAAAATGTTCGTCTGACGCCGTGGGAGAAGAGAGGCGAACTCAGGATGGGGACGGAAACGTTCAAGCGAAAAACGCCGGAGGAAATTTTACGGTCCATCTCCAAGCTTCATCAAGGACGGCTTAAAGTGTATATTGGGGCCGTGAGCGGGTCGGGGAAGACGTATCACATGCTCCGGGAAGGACAGCTGCTGAAGGAACAGGGGATCGACGTTGTCATCTGCGCCGTTTCTACGATGCAGCGGCCGGAAACGGTGCGGCAGATCGGCGATTTGGAGCGGGTGTCCAGCATCCATTGGCAGAAAGATGGTATAGATAAGAAGGATTTGAATGTGGAAGCGCTGACCGAGCGCAATCCCGAAGTCGTGCTGGTGGACGGCTTGGCGCACCGCAACCGCGAAGGGGCTCTTTATCCGACACGGCTCGAGGATATCCGGTATCTGCTCAGCAAGGGCATCAGCATCATTACGACGGTCAATGTGTACGAGCTGGAGGGCGCAACGGAGCTGGCCCAGAAGCTGACCGGCATCGAGGTGCGGGAGACGGTGCCGTCCGACACGCTGGAGCTGGCGGACGAAGTCGTGCTGATCGATGCGACGCCGGAGATGATTTTAAGCCGCGTCGAGGAAGGCAGCGTGAAAGCGCAGAAGGGCGCGGGCATATTCAAGCGGGGCAATCTCGCGGTGCTTAGGGAGCTGGCGCTGCGGCTCGTGGCGGAAGGCGTCAACGATTCGCTGGAGAAGCACCGCGAAGAGCTCGGGCTGATCGGACCGTCGGGTGCGGCCGAACGCATTCTCGTATCCGCCCAATATCACTGGAACGGCTCGATTTATGTGCGGCGGGGCCAACAGATTGCCAAGCGGCTGAACGGCGACCTGCTTGTCGTCGCTTTTGTTGATCGGAAGAAGGACCTATCCAAAGAAGAGGCGGCGTTCAAGCGGTCGATGGTGAAGCTGGCGGAGAAGGTCGGCGGGGTATTCGAGGAGCTGCCGCTGTGCGGGCGCCGTTCCTTACCCGGCGTGCTGGTGAACTATGCGCTGGCGCATCGTGTAACGCGCATCGTCCTCGGGCACTCCAAGCAGACGTTTTGGCAGGAATTATGGCAGGGATCGATCGTGCACGATATGCTCAAGCGGACGCGCAATGTCGATATTTTTATTGTGGCGGACCGGGCGGCGCATGAAGGCGAGCGTATTCTGCCGACCAAGCAGACCAAGCGGCAGAAAGCGTCCGATCTGTACCGCCGGCTCAGCTCGGATGAGGTCGAACGAGAGATCGCGCAGCTTCGCAAAGGCCGGTTCAAGGTGTACATCGGCGCAGCTCCGGGGGTTGGCAAGACGTATACGATGCTGCGGGAAGGCAACGATCTGCTGAAGAGGGGGATCGGCGTGCAGATCGGGCTGCTGGAAACACACGGCCGTAAGGAGACACAGGCTCAGATCGGCGGGCTTCAGACGATCCAGCGGCAGGTGATCGATTACCGCGGCACGAAGCTGGAGGAAATGGATACGGACGAGATCATCCGGCGCAAGCCCGAGGTCGTACTGGTCGACGAACTGGCGCATACGAATGTGCCGGGCAGCAAAAACAAGAAGCGTTACGAAGATGTGATGGAACTGTTAGCGGCAGGCATTTCGGTCATCTCCACGCTGAACGTGCAGCATCTGGAAAGCTTGAACGACGCGGTGGAGAAGCTCACCGGAGTTCGTGTCCGGGAGACGGTGCCGGACCATATTTTGCGCTTGGCCGACGAAGTTCAATTGATCGATGTCGCGCCGCAGACGCTTCAGCAGCGTATGAGAGAGGGACGGATTTACGCGCTCGACAAGGTGGATCAAGCACTCGGTCATTTTTTTCGTACCGTGAATTTGATTGCGCTGCGGGAGTTGGCTCTGCGCGAAATTGCCGACGACGTGGACGAACGGCTGGAATCGTACGAGCGCAAAAGCTCGCTTCGCGGTCCGTGGCGCAGACAGGAATCGATCTTTGTCTGCGTAGACGTGACTCCGGAGGCCGAGCGGTTGATCCGGCGCGGCTTTCGTATCGCTCATCGGCTGAAAGCCGTATGGCATGTGGCCTATGTTCAGCTCGGCAGCGGGGCGCAGAGCAGCGAGCTGTCCGCCCGATTGGAACAGCTTCGCAAGCTGACGGAGCGGCTCGGCGGCGTATTCGAGGTGCACCAGGCGGAAAATCGGCGGCGTCTGCCGGAAGTGTTGGCTGCCAAGGCCGATGCTTGTCAGGCAACGCAGCTCGTTATCGGCCAATCCAGCAAGCCTTCCTGGAAGGAAACGATACAGGGCTCGGTCGTGAAAAAGCTGCTTCGCCGCTCCCGGCATATCGATGTGCTTGTCGTAGCGGATGCGGAGACCAATCCGGGCTGATCTGCGGGAAAGGAGACGTTTAACAGGATGAAAATTCAAGAGCTGGCCCGGCGGCTGAACGTCTCGACCCGGGCAATCCGATTTTATGAGGAAAAGGGCCTCCTGTCGCCCGCCAAGCATCCGGACAACGGCTACCGCCGGTTTACGGAGGAGGACGCTTGGCGGCTGCAGACGATTCTTGCGCTGCGGGAGGCCGGCATTGCCGTAGACGATATTCGCACTGTGCTGGAGCGAACAGACCGGGCCGAAACGGACGAGGTTCGGCGCTATTTGGAGCTGCAGCGCTCGGCTCTTTACGGCCAGTGGCTGGAGCTTCGGGAGACGCTTGCCCTGTTGGACGGCATGATCGAGCGGACAGAAGACGAGCCGGAATCGCTTCGGCACCGTTGGCATGCGCTGGCGGAACGGGCCAAGGCACGCAAAGCGATTCGCGATTCATGGGCCGATCTCTGGAACTTCGATGCGCTGTCGGAGCAATGGGAGTTTAACGGCAGTGCCGGACTGGCGCCGCATGTACCGGCGGAGCCCGCTTATTCGCGCATATTGGCCCAGGCCGCAGAGCGGGTTGCTCCGCAGCCCGGCGAATGGGGACTTGACATCGGAACGGGCACCGGCGGCTTTGCTTCCCGCTTGCTCGTAAGCGGCGTGCGCATGGTCGGTATCGATCAATCCGCTGAAATGCTGAGGCGATGCCGTATGCAATTGCCGTCTCTGGAGACGAGGATCGGCAATTTGCTATCCGTTCCGTCGTTTGACGGACAATTCGATTTCGTCGTTACGAGCTTTGCGTTCCATCATTTGACGGAAGCGCAGCAGCCGCTCGCGCTGGCGGAGATGGCCCGGGTATTGAAAGCGAAGGGGCGCATCGCCATCGTGGATTGGATGGATGCTCCGGGTGACCTGTATGCGGCAAGCGGAACGGCTCCCGGCGAAGAGCATTATGCCGAATCGCAGCGGTTGATTGCTTGGTTTCAGACCCATGGATTTCATGCGGAAACCATGAGCTTGGACCAAGCCTCTGTCTGCTTGGTGCTTGCGGTCCGCACTCCGTTATGAACCTCCTGTGTACCAGTCTATCCTTAATCCCTCCAATTGTTCCAAATAACACACATTCTTCCCGAGCCGGAAGAGTCATACTCGCTTAGAAAGCGGTAAACCTGCGATGGCCGGAGGGATGCTGTCGACCAGCCTAAAAAATCAAAAGTCTTCTTCCATTTACGAACCCGCCCTTTTTGAACGGTGAAGCAAGAAGAAAAAGGGCATACCGAACGGATCCGGAAAATTGAACGATTTATTGGCTCGAACAGCAGGAGTCGGGCCGGACATTTTTCGTTTTCCGGGAGGTTCTGACAATCATTTGAGCCGCAAAGCGGGCAGACGTCACAACATGGCGAAAATTGCCCGGGAAATGGCTAATATTGGATATCAGTATTTCGATTGGAACATGGGTTCGACAGATGCCGCCGCAGTTACATTACCAAAACAAGATATATTGGCATCCGTACGGTCGAACAGCCGCGGGAAAAATCAAATCATCGCGCTCATGCACGACGACGGCCATAAGACGACCACGGTGAGGCGCTCCCGGATGCGATCGATTGGTGAAAAAGCAAGAATACCAGCTCGAGACATTATCGAAATCCTCTTTTGTTTTCAATTTTTGCATCAGCCCGGCTAATTATTTTGGCAAAGCCTTCACATACTAACATCATCATGAAGGGAGATGAATCTGCGCGATGGCACAACAGCAATCGGGATCTGGAGATTCCAAGGAACAAAAGCGGCAGGCAAACGCCAATCAGGCCGGAGCCGATAGTGATGCAGCCGAAACACGGAATAAAAAACTGAACGGTCCGAACCGTCCGTCCACCTGAACGGGGCAGAGGAGAGGCACAGCTCATGAACGATAAGGAAAATCGGGATAAAAACGCATCGTACGAGCAGGTCGATACCGACATTTCGTATAACGCCAAGAACGATCCGGAGCTTGATCCTTTTGAAATTAATTTTCGTCAGGAATATCATCAAAAACGGGGTCCGCGCGAGGCGTTCGTGAACGAATACGGCGTGCTGATCGGAGATCACATATACCAATCGGAGCAATCCCCGCTAGAACAATGGAGCGATGAGACCGATCCGGCCATCATGTCCGGGGACCAATGGGTGCACCCGTATAAAGACGTAGGCTTTCAAACGACGGAAAACCGCGAGCTCTTCGAGCAGGGGATCGTGCCGCAAGGCTACCCGTTCATGCACTCGGACAAAGATGTGGCCTACAGATCGTATCCGAGCGGCGAGCCCGACGAGAAGGATGCCGATAAAAGCTAGAGAAGTTGGTAATAATGCCTTGCTTTCGACCCGTGCCGTTGTATAATGGACATAGGAAACTTTATATACCTTTATGTTAGTTCAAAGGAGTGAAAGCTTAACATGTCCATGTCATTTGAAGCATACATGAGAGATATGGTTCAGCCGATGAGAGACGAGTTGACGCGCATCGGAGTTACCGAGCTTCGTACGCCGGAGGAAGTATCCGAGGCGCTCGACAATATGAAAGGGACCGCTCTGATCGTGGTCAATTCCGTATGCGGCTGTGCCGCCGGCCAATGCCGTCCGGGCGTGGCCAAAGCGCTGCAGAACGAAGTGAAGCCGGACCACCTTTACACGGTGTTTGCGGGCCAAGATAAAGAAGCCACGGCCAAGGCGCGCGAATATTTTGCGCCGTATCCGCCGTCCTCGCCTTCGATCGCGCTGATGAAAGACGGCCAATTGGTCCATTTCATCCAACGCCATCAAGTAGAAGACCGTTCCGCCGAAATGATCGCCAACGATTTGATCGGCGCTTTCGAAACATACTGCAAGTAAGAGGCTAATCCTCCTAACGACTCCTGCCGGCGCTTGAAGCGTCAGGCGGGAGTTTTTGTAATTTCCGGATCGTGTTATAATGTAACCAAAATTGACAAGCGGAAAGGCCGGATGGCCAGAAGTTTAAATGTAAGCGGCTGTCCGGCTTCCGCAAGTCGCGACTATTCGCGTGGAGAGGTGTGGAGAACGATGAGTCTGCAGCAGGACATTATTGCAAAGCTTGGCGTCAAACCGGTGATCGATGTCAATGAAGAGATTCGCAAACGGGTCGATTTTTTAAAAGAATACGTGCTTAAAGCAGGTGTCGACGGGCTTCTGATCGCCATCAGCGGCGGGATCGACAGCGCCGTGGCGGCGGGCTTGTGCAAGCGGGCTACGGACGAGCTGACAGCCGAAAAAGGAAAGGAATACAAAACGGTCGGCGTGTTTCAGCCTTACGGGGAGCAGGCGGACATCTCCGACAGCTACGCTACGGCAGAAGCGTTCGATTTGAAATATCGCATCGAGACGAACATCGGGGAAGCGGTCAACGAGATCGCGCTCGAAGCCGAGTACGGACTGAAATCGATCGGCGTGCACAAGCACTTGAGCCGCGGCGGCAAAGGGAATGTCAAAGCCAGAACGCGGATGGTCGTGCAGTACGCGCTTGCGTTCGAGCTGAATCTGCTCGTGGTCGGTACGGATCACGCGTCGGAGGCGATTACCGGCTTTTTCACCAAGTATGGCGACGGCGCCGTCGATATTACTCCGATGAGCAGTCTGAACAAACGCCAGGTGCGGCAGCTTGCCCGCGAGCTGGGCGTACCTGCCAGCGTGCTGGATAAAGCGCCTACCGCCGGCCTTTGGGAAGGGCAGACGGACGAAAACGAGCTCGGCATCACTTACGACGACAATAGCGATTACTTGGAAGGCAAAACGATTTCGCCCGAAGCCCAGGAGAAGCTGGAAAAGCAATATTTGAAGACGGAGCACAAACGGGTGCCGATTCCAGGCATTTAGCAAAAAAGCATGCTTGCCCTACACGGGTAGCATGCTTTTTTATCATGTTAAGCTTGCTTCGCCTGAATTTCCCGGCGCAGCCGTTCCGCAAGCTCCTGCACTTGCATCGGGCCCAAATCGCCTTCGCCCCGTTTACGGACGGCGGCGGTGCCGGAGCTTTGCTCGTTCTCGCCAAGGACCAGCATATACGGCACTTTCTCAAGCTGGGCTTCGCGGATTTTGTAGCCGAGTTTCTCGCTGCGCAAGTCGGCTTCCACCCGGATGCCCGCTTCGGCAAGCGCCTTTTTGACTTCCATAGCGTACGAATTGTACACGTCGGAGACGGGCAAAAGCTTGACCTGCACCGGCGACAGCCAGAGCGGGAACGCCCCGCTGTAATGCTCCGTCAAAATCCCGATGAACCGGTCGATCGAGCCGTAAATCGCGCGGTGAATGACGACCGGACGGTGCTTTTGATTGTCTTCGCCGATGTAGGACAGGTCGAATTTTTCCGGCATTTGAAAATCGAGCTGAATCGTACCGCACTGCCAGCTTCGTTTGAGCGCGTCCAAAATGTGAAAATCGATTTTCGGCCCGTAGAAGGCTCCGTCCCCTTCGTTGAGGCTGTAGGCGATTCCCCGGCGCTCCAGCACGCTGCGCAGCGCCGTTTCCGCCTGATCCCACAGCTCGGCGGAGCCCATCGAATCCTCGGGCCGTGTGGACAGTTCAATCTTGTATTGGAAGCCGAACACCTTGTACATCTCGCCGATCAGGTCGATGGCACGGCCGATTTCTTCTTCAATCTGGTCGGGGCGGACAAACAGATGCGCGTCGTCCTGGCAGAAGGTGCGCACGCGCATCATCCCGTTCAGGGCGCCAGAAAATTCGTGCCGGTGCACCTGGCCGAATTCGCAAAGCCGGATCGGCAGCTCCCGGTAAGAATGGAGCTCGTTTTTATAAATAAGCATGTGGCCCGGGCAGTTCATCGGCTTAAGCGCGAACTTCGTCTCGTCCACCTCGGTAAAATACATGTTCTCCCGGTAATGGTCCCAATGTCCGGATTCCTCCCACAGCCGCTGGTTCATCATGAACGGCGTGCGGACCTCGTCGTAATCGTTCGCCGCTTGCTGCTCGCGGGAGAAGTTCTCAAGCACCGTGCGGATCGTCATCCCTTTTGGCAAAAAGAACGGCATGCCCGGCGCTTCCTCGGAGAACATGAACAGCCCGAGCTCTTTGCCAAGCTTGCGGTGGTCGCGCTTTTTGGCCTCTTCCAACAGATGCAAGTGCTCGTCAAGCTCCGCCTTCTTCGGAAAAGCCGTACCGTAGATGCGCTGCAGCATCTTGTTGTTGGAATCGCCCCGCCAGTAGGCACCGGCGACGCTCAGCAGCTTGAATGCTTTGATGCGGCCCGTGGACGGCAAATGAGGCCCGCGGCACAGATCGACAAACTCGCCCTGCTCGTACAGGGAAAGGACCGCCTCGTCCGGTAAATCGCGAATAAGCTCCAGCTTGAGCGGATCCTCCAAAGCTTCGAACGTTTGCACGGCCTCGTCCCGGCTGACGACGCGTCGGGCAATCGGCACATTTTCCCGGACGATCCGCTCCATTTCTTGTTCAATCGAGGAGAGGTCGTCGACGGATAGCGGCTTTTCGATATCGATGTCGTAATAAAATCCGTCTTCGATGACGGGACCGATTCCCAGCTTCACAGTTTTTTGTCCGTATAGGCGTTTAATGGCCTGAGCCATCAGATGCGCCGTGCTGTGACGGTATACCTCCAAGCCTTCTTTGCTGTCGAGCGTCACAATTTCAACCGAAGCGTCCGCTTCGATCGGTCGGTTCAGGTCGACGACCTTTCCGTCGATTTTGCCTGCTACGGCTTGTTTTTTCAAGCTGGGACTGATGGATTCGGCCACCTGCTCGATAGTTGCTCCTTTTTCGTACTCCCGGAACGAGCCGTCCGGCAGCTTCACTTGAATCTTCATGGTTTTCGTCCTCCGTTTCCGGTCAAATGGGATGTGAACGCAAAAAAACGCATCTCGCCCAAAGGGACGAGTGCGTTCAGCTCGTGGTTCCACCCTAATTCGACCGGCTGCCCTTCGCGTCATGGCTACTGCCAGAACGAAAGAAATCACGCCGGACCTCATGGCCATCCGGTAACGGGGATGAGACGGTGCGCTTATTTTCGCGGTCGTCGGTAAGGATCGCAAGTTCAGCGTCACGGCTGCAAAGGGGTAATTCCATGCCGGTCGCTGGAGGAGCTTACAGCCGGGACTCCTCTCTCTGTGCAGCCCTTGCAGAGAATCGTGTCTTTGGTCATTGCCTGATGTTTCAATATTCTAACTTCTTCACGAGCGAAAAGTCAAGAGGGATGAACCAAAGACTCGGGGATATCAAAAAGTGATATTTTCTCAGACGAGCTCCGGATCGTTAAAAAATGCTTGACAGAAACGTTCTAAGCACCTCAGTTTGCGTTGCGGTCTGTGAATATTTTTAAGATCAAATCATTGTCCAGTCGTGGCACCGATTTTCAACCGGAACTCGTGGCAACAGCTTTACCGCTCAGAGGGAGGAAGCATATCCGTCATTTCCACTCTGAACACACTGCCTTCCCCCGGCCTGCTCTCCACGCGTATCGTCCCCCTGCATTCCTCTACAATATGCTTGGCGATGGCAAGTCCGAGCCCATGTCCGCCCATCTGCCGCGAGCGTGATTTGTCCAGTCGGTAAAAGCGATCGAAGATGCGCAGAAGCTCTTCTTCCGGGATGCCCACTCCCGTATCGCGAACCTCCAGAACGAGTTTTCCCCCCAACGGCGCGGCCTTGTGAGCGACTGTTAGTTTCACGCTTCCCCCGGCAGCGGTATATTTGATTGCATTTTCCAGCAAAATGACGAGCAATTGTACGATTTTCTCCTGATCCAGACATACCCGAAGTTCATCGGGGGCTTCAAGCTCCAGCTTGATCTGCTTCGCCTCCGCCAGTACGCTTATCTTGTCCGCCGTTTGGACAGCTACGCCTGCAAGGTCGAACCACGCGTTATGCAGCACCGCCTGCCCCGAATCTCTTCGGGCCAGCAACAGAAGGTTCCCGGTCAGCCGGATCATACGCTGCACCTCATCCTTTATGCCTTCGAGCACCCGCTTTTCAAAGGAATCGTTTGTAAGTCTGTCCTCGATATGCAGCGTTTCGATGGAGGAGAGCAGTACACTAAGCGGTGTACGAAGCTCATGGGAAGCGTCGGCTACAAATTGCTGCTGGCGCATGTAAGCCTGACGAATGGGGATCATCGCCTGTTGTGACATCAGCCGACTAAGCCATACAACCAGTGCCTGAAACAGTAATGCAACGCCTAGCAGCACAGCCGGCAGCCATTGCAGAAGCTGTTTCTGGAAATCAACATTCTTGCCCGCATACAGGGTGCCGACCAGTTGCCCGTCGCGGTAAAGCAAACGGCTGCCCGCCATGTACATTATTGTTTGCCGGCGATCGTTTGCCTTCCGGAGATGAGGGAGCGGCTCGTCATAGGTTAGCAGTTCGACCTTTTCGAGGGCCGAAGCGGGAAGCGCTCCCGTGCGAATCAAGTCAAAAACCTGAGCGCGCAGCTCTTTTTGAATTTCAGCGCCCGTTACCGTATTGCCCAGCGTGTCGATGATATAGTAGAAAGCCTGATCGGCGCTCAGCTCAAAGGCGCGTTCACCGGGTTTATCGAACTTCTTATTAAGCGCCTCTGCATACAGCGGCCCCTGAAGCGCATGAATCTCCGTGTCCAGCAGTTTATTCAGTCTTTGCTCCTGATCGTTCCAAATCAGGATATACAGCAGTGTGTAGACGATTGCGATAAAAAGGAATAAAAGCAGGCTCAACAATGAGCTGTATTGCAGCGTGAGCCTGAACTGCGTTCTGCCGAACAGGTCGTTGCCGAACAAACGCTGGCGCCACTTGTGCAGGTTAGGCTTCAATTTTATAACCGACCCCCCATACATTCTGAATCCAGTTCGAGTGTGGATCGATTTGCGACAGTTTTTTGCGGAGAAGCTTGACGGTAGCGTCAATCGTTTTGAGCGTGACTTCCGTATCAATGCCCCAGATTCGATCCAGGATAAGCTCACGCGACAGTACGCGGCCTCTGTTCTTCAGCAGCAAATCCAAGAGCTGGAACTCCTTGAGCGATAGCTGCACTTGGTTTTCACCGCAGACGACAAGATGGCTTGTGCGATGCAGTTCCAGTTCGCCCATCCGGCATATCTCTTCCAGAAGCGGAGTAAAACTTCGCCGTCCCAGCGCTCTGAGCCGAGCCATCAGTTCATCGATTTCGAACGGCTTGACCAGATAGTCGTCGGCTCCCCCGTCCAGTCCCTTTATTCGATCTTGTACCGAATCTCTGGCGGTCAGCATCAGAATGGCACCCGTGTAGCCGTCCAGACGTAATTGCTGGCAGACCGTTCGTCCGTCCATGCCTGGCATCATCCAGTCAAGCACCAGCACGTCATAGCTGGAGACGCTGGCGTAATCATAGGCTTCTTCTCCGTTGGTGACCCAATCCACAGTATATCCTGCTTTCTTTCTGAGCAAGTGGGCGGTCAGTTCTCCCAGCCGCTGCTCATCCTCTGCGAGCAATATTTTCATGAGCTGCGCCCCCCTCGATTTTAGATTTCGTTTATTTATTTGTTTTAGTATAAAGGGTACAAGAGAATAAAGAAAAAAGAATGAAAATGGAGCCGTCTTGATTTCACCCTTTTTTCACTCCGGGCGTCTACAGTTGAACTCAGAAACAACTACCACGCTCTGCGAAAGGATGATTTTGAAACCATGAACAAATCGAACTTCTTGGAAAAGAAAACAAGTAAGCTGCTGAT
Organism: Paenibacillus sp. A3; assembly: GCF_001399685.1. Lineage (GTDB taxonomy): Bacteria > Bacillota > Bacilli > Paenibacillales > NBRC-103111 > Paenibacillus_G. The sequence continues at coordinate 30,920 of NZ_JTHN01000080.1, read as the reverse complement.
CGGGTCTTTATCCGCCGTCTTCTTGCTGGGTGGAACCGCCGCTGGCTTCCCTGTTGTCCAGGCCGAGACCGCCAATTTCACTGTCGATGCTCCCATGTCCGTCTACACGGATACCTACAGTACGCTCGCGCCTGCGCCGGTTCTGCCGCAGCCGGACCTCCTTTCTCCGCCTGCGGGTCTGCCTCCGATGCCGCCCGGCCCGGGCCACGCCGGGCGGCATCGGGCGGTGCTCCTGGAAACGCTGGGGATGTCATCCAGTGAGTTGCAGGAAGCCCAGCGGGCGGGTCAATCCTTGGCCGAAATCGCCGCGAGCCGGGGGATTGATGTACAGAAGATCGTTGATCTGACGGCGCAATCGCTGACGGCAAGGCTTGACCGGGAGCTGGCGGACGGGCATATAACACGGGATCAATACAATTCCCGTTTGAATGAAGTTGCTGAACGCGCCGCTAGCACTGTGAAACGCACGCCTCCTCAGCCTCCTGTACCGGGCGAGCTTGAACCGGACTTCGGCCCTGGTCTGAAGCATGTAGACAAAGACGCTCTGCTGTCGACGCTCGGCCTTTCCTCGGACGAGTTGAGAAACTCGCTGCAGAACGGCCGCCAGTCGCTGGCCGATGTGGCTGCGGCGAAAGGCGGCGATGTACAGAAGGTGATCGATCTGGTGGCCAAGGCGTTGAGCAGCAGACTCGATCAGGAACTGAGCGAGAAGTTGATTTGGAAGGACGAATACCAGACGCGCAAGCAGGAGGTCGCCATTCGGGCAGCCGATGCCGTGCAGCATAAGCATCTCCATCACCCTGGTCGCCCATAGTGACCAGATAACGTCTTAGCCGCCATCGATGTGAAGCTGAGCCAAGAAGCCTTCGACCTCCACGCAGTCCGTGGTATCGAGGGCTTCTTGGCTAACCCGTTTTTTCAACGGCGGAGGAAGTGGAGCAAAGGTGGGTTAAAGCGGGATGGCGGCGGCAGCCCATACCTCCTCCCGAATGGGTGAATATCATGGATCAAGGCAGATGTTGGAGAGGAGCGTTTATCATGGCCTATTTTATGGAAGACCTGTATGTTTACAGAAGCTATCCCCCGCAACCCGCAGGTTACGGCAGCGATCAGCAAAACTTCGTTCTCGGTATGATTCTGCAGTCGATCTCGGGGGAAAAGCAGGATGAGTTATTTTATAATTATTTAATTCGCCAAGCGCCGACGGAGCAGCAGAAACAAGTGATTGCCGGAATTCGGGACGATGAACGAAAACATAACCGGATGTTCCGCAGCATGTACACCCAGCTCACGGGAAGAATACCTGCGGTTACGGAGGCCAACGTCCACTTCGAGGAGCCGGCAAGTTATTTGGACGGCATCGAGAGGCGTTGCTCGGCGAGCTGAAGGCGTTCGAGAAATACCGGACGATCTACTTGAACATACGTCCCGAGTTTCGCAGCGCCGTATTTGAGATTATGACGGACGAAATCAAGCATGCGGGTTATTACAACTGGCTGTACGCTAAAAATAAGCGCTGAAAAGCTGCTTGAGGTCTATGAAAATCGTTTGCTGCGCGCCTTCTTGAACTTGTCCTTCCAATCGGATACGATAAAGCCAAACGGAGTACGACGGACAACTGCGGACATACTGATAGAGGACGAGGAGAGGAATAACGGCTATGATTATCGGCATCGGTACCGATGTGTTGGAAATTGAGCGAATGCGGAAGATTCTGGGGCAGGCATCGGGCAAACGCTTTCTGGAGCGGGTGTTGACGCCTGCAGAGCGGGAGCTGGCGGCTGTAAGAGGCGGGAGGCTGGCCGAGTTCGCAGCCGGGCGTTTCGCTGCCAAGGAGGCGGTTGTAAAGGCGCTCGGCTGCGGAATCGGAAAAGAAGTAGGATTTCAGGACATGGAAGTGCTGCCGGACGGGAAAGGCAAGCCAGTATGCCGGTTGTCGGAGGCGGCTTGGGAACGGTTAGCCGCGTGGATGCCGGTATTCCAACCCGTATCGGGAGATACGCTTCTCATTCATCTGAGCATCACGCATAGCGAAACGCTGGCGATGGCCTATGCCGTGGCGGAGCGAACCGCAGCCAACCCATGGACCTGATGACGAAACAGGCAATTTGCACAGGAAAGGGCTGCTTTCCTTACCTGTGCATTTGGAGTGGCAGGTACAGGAAGCGGCTTATTTTTTGCTTGCCAGCCATTCGGCCAGCGCCGCCGTTTCCTCCGGCTTCAGCTTGCCTTGAAAGCCAGGCATGCCGCCTCCGCCTTGTTCGATCTGCTTCACGATCTGTTCTTTGGTCATCCGTCCGCCGACCTGCTGCAGGTTGGTTTTCGGTCCCATGCGGCCTTCCAGATTGCTTGCATGACAAGAGAGACAGTTCTGCTTGTAGAGCGTCTGCACCTGCTCGGAAGAGCCAGCCATGGCCTGTTCCGCCGTGAGGCCGCTTTCCTTCTTGCCGCCGCCGAACGGGTCGGGGCTGTTTGCTGTGCATGCCGTTACCGTCGCCAAAACCGTCAAAGCCGCTGCAGCGACCGCCCATTGCTTCCATCGTTTCATTGTGCATTCATCCCCTTGTCTCGCATACGAATCATCGCGCCGAGCGTAACCATACTGAGGCCGCCGAAGCCCCCGATCAATACAGGCGCATAGCCGAGATACATCCAGACCACTGTAATCGTCAGCGCAAGCATCCACGCCCCGAACGCCCCGAGCACCCAGCCCAATCGCGGGGAAAGGGCAAGATAGGCGGCTGTAAGCGCGAGCCCCTTCAGTACCGGCCAATAGAACGGATCGATTCCTATAGGACCGCGCGTGAGCAGCCAAACGACCGCGACGGCCGCCGCTGCAACGAGAAGCGCGCCCAGGAAGCCGCTCTGCGTCGGGCGTTCGGCGGACGAGCGCCTCCGGCGGAGAAAGACCGCCGCCGTAAGGAGGAGCGCAACCAAAAAGATGACAGGCTGCAGCAGCTCCCAATCCCGCCATTGTCCGAGAAACGTTACGATGGCCGCCACCATCCATGCCATTCCCCAAATGTATAAATAAGCCGAATAAGGGGCCGCCGCCCTCCAAGCCCGCGTTTCGGCAGACAGCTTGTCTGTCCTTATCCCGCCGACGCCGATGGGGCTTCCGGCCGCATTCGCTTGTTTCATCGATATCGCCTCGCTTTGCCGAACGTTGCAAAAACCGCCGATTTTCCCGAAATTTCGGCAGTATTTACAGGTAGCGTACACCTTTCAGGGGGCGAAAGTCAAACCTGGCGCGGACTTGGCAGACACCGTGCGTCCAGCGCGTTCCGCGGGTATTATTTTGCCGGCGTGAACCGGTGTTTTTTGGCATATTCACGGGGGGAGAAGCCGGTCACCTTCTTGAAAATGCGGCTGAAATAAAACTCGTCCGCGTATCCGACGCTGCCCGCAATCGATTTCAACCGGTAATCCGACAGCACCAGCAGCTCCTTGGCCCGGTCTACGCGCAAATGCGTAAGGTAATCGATCGGGCTGTAGCCGATGTATTTTTTGAACAGGCGGGAGTAGTGGCTCACGCTGAGTCCGGCCATTTGCGCCAGCCCTTCGAGCGTGAGAGGCTCGCGGTAATGTCCGACCATGTAGTCCTGCGTCAGCTCGATCGCCGCCGTCGTATCGCCGGTGATTTTCTGCGCGCGGAAATCGGCGACCAATGTCAGGAAAAACTCCTGAAGCACAATTTTACGCCGCATGGCGGTCATGTGCCCCCGACGCTTCCACAGCATGTGGAGCTGTTCCATCAAATAAATAAGCTGCGGCGTATTGGTAACCGTGTACATCCCCTCGAGCGGAAACCGCGCCTCGGCGGCGCTGCGGGAAATCCACTGTTCCTTCTCCTCGTAAACTTCCGTATAATGAAAACGTAGAAAATAGTATTCGAGCGGCTGCTCGGGATCGGTCGTGCGTTCGACGATCATGCCGGGGGCAAAGCAGAACAGCTTGCCGGGCTCGGCAGGATAATGCGTGCCGCCTATCGTAAAGGTGCCCTTGCCCTTGATGATCAGCCATACGGAGTGGTACTTGATCGTCCGCGGCTTCTGGCGCCAGTCGGGCTCGCATTTCTGATGACCGACGAGGAAAATCGAAATGACCAGCTTGTTCAGGCGCGAGGCCAGCTCTCCGGGAGTCAGCATCGGCGTCCGTCCTTTCCTTCTTGAGTTAAGGCCATCATAAGCTATATTTAAAGCTTCGCTTCAACCTTGGTAAACGTCATATCTGTCCTTGCAAAAAAAAGCCGTACAGCCGTTTATTCGGGGGTATTGATTTCCATTATATCCCGAAAACGTGTGCAAAGAGAAGGAGATCTTATGTCCAGTTCAGAGCAAAAGCAGTATTTCTCCACCGAGCTGTTATCCTGGTACCGGCGGCACAAGCGCGATCTGCCTTGGCGGCGCAGCCGGAATCCGTATCATATTTGGGTATCCGAAATCATGCTGCAGCAGACCCGGGTCGACACCGTCATTCCTTATTTTAACCGGTTTATGGATAAATTTCCGACCGTTGAAGCGCTGGCCGAGGCGCCTGAGGACGAAGTGCTGAAGGCTTGGGAGGGGCTCGGTTATTATTCGCGCGCCCGCAATCTGCAAAGCGCCGTCCGCGAGGTGCAGGAGCGTTACGGCGGCGTCGTGCCGGACACGAAGGAGGAGGTGTCCTCGCTTAAGGGCGTCGGCCCTTACACGACCGGGGCGATTCTAAGCATTGCCTACAACAAGCCCGAGCCTGCCGTAGACGGCAACGTGATGCGTGTGCTGTCGAGATATTTTTTGATCGAAGACGACATCATGAAGGGGAGCACCCGCGTCAACATGGAGAAGCTCGCGCAGGAGCTGATTCCGGAAGGGGCGGCCGGCGATTTCAACCAAGCGCTGATGGAGCTCGGCGCGCTCGTCTGTACGCCCAAGTCGCCGAGCTGCCTGACCTGTCCGGTCATGGCGCATTGCGCGGGACGGGCGGCCGGCATGGAGGAGTCGCTGCCGGTGAAGACCAAGGCGAAGCCGCCGCGGCCGGAGCGGCGATACGCCGTAGTGATCGAAGGCGCGGCGGAGCACGCCGGCCGGGTACTGATCCGCCAGCGGCCGGCCGAAGGGCTGCTCGCGCGCCTGTGGGAACTGCCGCATGCGGCAGTTCCCACAGCGCCCGCAGCCGCAGAGGCGCGCGGCGAAGGCGCAGACCCCGCCGCGGCCCATGCCGCGCTGGCGGCGCATCTGGCCGGGGACGGCCTCGGGCTCGGCCCGGTCGGCTGGCTCATGCAGGCGGAGCACACGTTCAGCCACATCCGCTGGGAGATGGACGTGTACGCCGGCCGCCTGGAGGAAGCCTCCGCGCTGCTGCTGCCCGTGCCGCTGCCGCCCCATTATCGCTGGGTAAACCGTGAGGAGATGGAGCAGTACGCGTTTCCGAACGTCTTTTTGCGCATCCTGAACGCGTATTTTGGCCGGTAATAACAAAAAGCACTCCCTTGAGATGTTCAGGAGAGTGCCCAGCCTTCTGTTATTTATAGGGATTGTAGATAAACATCGCTTCGTTGCCCATCATCAGGTGATACATGAAATAGAATAGCGGCGAGCAAAGGATCACAAAGAAGAGAATTGCCACTAGCAGAAGGCCGCTATTCCGCTGCTTCGGTTCATTTGTTTTCAGGTTTGCCATACGCTCATAACCCCTTTTCACATTTTTTTTGCTTTTCACGATGTCTTTATAGTTGAATTATAGGAAATACGGCCGGATGCGTAAGTGATGTAAATCACGCTTTTCTTTTCCAAATGTGAAAGAAAAATGGCAATGTAAAAAATGACATAGACAGCCCGGATCAAATGAAAAACGCCAACCTGGAAACGAAGGTCTTCCCTTCATCCCGGGTTGGCGTTTCTTGCGATGATCTAGTAAATCTGTTTCTTCATCGCTTGGATGTCTTTGATCAGAATATGCTTTTTGTCGATCGCGATGTGCTCGTCTTCCTGCAGCTCCTGAAGCACCTTCGTCACTGATTCGCGCACCGTGCCGACCATGTTGGCCAACTGCTGATGCGTCAGCTTCATATCGATAAACATGCCGCCGGCTTTCGGCTGGCCGTATTCCTCCGCGAGCCGGCAGATCGTTTTGATCGTGCGTGTCCGGACGTCGAGGAACGTCAGGTCGTATATTTTCTCGTTCGCTTTGCGCAGCCGCTCCATGGTCACTTCCATCAGCTTCAGGCACAGCCTGGGGCTTCGCTCCATGAACTGCTGAAAATCCGAACGCATCAGCGTATACAAGGAGCAGGCTTCCAGTGTTTCTGCCGTCGCAGAGCGCTTGAGCCCTTTTTGGACCAACGACATCTCCCCGAAAAAGTCGCCTTCCCGGAACAACGATAGAATAATTTCCTTGGAATTGTCGATTCGGTAAATTTTGACGACACCGGAATGAATCAAATAAAATTCCTCGCCGACGTCTCCTTCGAAAAACAAAATGGTCCCTTTTTTGAATTTCCGTTCCACGAACAGAGGAACGATCGTCTCCAACTCGGCCACCGACAAATCTTGAAACAGCGGCACATCATGCAGGAGAGTGATCAGTTTGCTCATGAGTCTCACTCTTTCCCGATCAAATATGTTGCGTTTTTCGGTCACGGTTTCCGTTTTCTCCAAAATTCGCCTATTTGTCTATCATACTACGTTCCGGCTTCGGGGGAAAGGGGCCTTCGATATACCTGTCGGGCAGTCTTAGAGGACGTGGTTCGGGCGATACATGCCGAGGATAGAAAAAGGACTGCATAGAGGAGAACCTCCGCAGTCCTTTGCGGGCAAAGCCGATTATTTCACAGCCGCTTCGTAACGTTTGCCGACTTCGTTCCAGTTGACAACGTTCCAGAATGCCGCGATGTAGTCAGGGCGTTTGTTTTGATATTTCAAGTAGTACGCATGCTCCCATACGTCCAGACCGAGGATCGGTGTTTCGCCTTCCATGATCGGGCTGTCTTGGTTCGGCAGGCTGTACACTTTCAATTTGCCGTCTTTGGTCACAGCGAGGAAAGCCCAGCCGGAGCCGAAACGGGTCGTAGCCGCTTTAGCGAAGTCTTCTTTGAACTTATCGAAGCCGCCCAGTTCGCTGTTGATCGCGTCAGCCAGCTTGCCGCTCGGAGCGCCGCCGCCGTTCGGGCCGATCGTTTCCCAGAACAAGGAGTGGTTCGCATGGCCGCCGCCGTTGTTGCGGACTGCGGTACGGATGCTCTCCGGTACGCTGTTCAGATCGGCGATCAGGTCTTCCACGCTTTTGGATTGAAGATCGGCATGGCCTTCAAGCGCAGCGTTCAGGTTCGTAACGTATGTGTTGTGGTGACGATCGTGGTGGATCATCATGGTCATTTCGTCGATGTGAGGCTCAAGCGCATTGTTCGCATAAGGAAGTGCCGGTAATTGGTGTGCCATCTTCTATCTACCTCCTGAGGATATGAGATTTCCAAGATTTATTATCGCCTATTTTCCATATAAAATCAACATTTATGTATATTAAGTGTTCGTGGCAGGGGCATCCTCCCCACGAAACCGTTCGCCGCCGCGGTGCTCGATCTCGTGGATGATCTGCCCGAGCATGGCGGTGCCTTGAGCGTTCAGCCAAGGGGACAGATCGCTCATGACCCGTTGATGGTAATGAAGCTCCTCCGACGTCCATTTCGTCATCTGCACATCGTTCAGTTCGTCAATCCGGCGCATAATACCGGATTTCGTCGTCGCCTCGTTTGTCATCGTTTTCCTCCTCCAATGCAATCCGAACGATTGCCGCATGATATTGCATCCGTCTGTGCAAAGCCAAAGATTACCGGATTATCGTTTCACGCCGCTCGGACTTTTATGCAAAAGAAAAAAGGAGGCAGTTGTGCCTCCCCGAGCTTAACCCCCACTGCTTGAACTGGAGCTCCCGATCCCGCCATGCCCGCCGGAGCTTCCCGAAGAGATGCCGCTGGACGAGCTGGATGAGCTTGACGAACTGGAGCTTCCTTTCGAGCTGCTGCTTATCGAAGACCCGGACGAACCGGAAGATGCCGACGAGCCGGATACCGATTTGCCCGGCGTACCTGCAGAAGAGGCGGATGAGTCGCCGCTAGCCGTACCCGAGCTGCCGCCGCTCTTAACGCCGGAGCTTGAACCGGACGAAACGGAGTCTTTCGTGTTGAAGCTGCCTGTTCGTCCGCTGGTTGTCGGCGCAGGCGTTTTTGTCGGTTCCGGCGTACTCTTGGGCGGGGTGGCCGCCGCACTGCCGCTTCCTTGCGGCTGGACGGCATTGCCGCTTGGCTTCGTGACGGTTGCCGGTGGGGTAGCGACCGCTCCGTTCGATCCCACAGCGGATCGATGGTAGTAAGTGTTGCCGCCGTAGAAATAGGCGCTGCTGCCCGAACGGTTGATGCGTCCGCTGCCGTCGTCGCATTCATCGTCGTTGTTATCGTCCCGGCAGTAGTCTGCCGACGGAGCGGCTGCTGCACCAGCTGCCGCGCCGGCTGCTGCACCTGCTGCGGCTCCGATGCCGGCGGCAGCTCCGGCGCCGGCCCCAGCTCCCGTGCCGGTCGCGGCCGGGGGCGGATTGATCCCGCCTTGAGGCCGCGGAGCAGGTTGCAGCGGGGCATTCGCAGCCGGAGGCGAAGAGCATCCGGCGCTTGCAGCCAAGGCAGCCGCTACAAACAGGCTGATCAGCTTCTTATTTCCCGCTGCCGATGAAGCGTTCGGATTGGAGGGCTCATGCTTGTTCATCTTGATTCGCTCCCATTCTAAGGAAATTACCAATTAATACGAAACGGTTACATCTAATGTTTCGGCAAAATTCGCAATCTTTCATTGCTGAAACTATTTTTTTCGTCATATACTAGAGTGGTAAGTTTTAGTAGAGTTGTCAACAGGGAGATTGCTGGGGGGAGCAAATGCGGATGAAGAAGCGATGGCTTCACGTAACGTTAGCGACGGCAGTGATGCTGTCGCCTTTTTTGGCTTGGAGTTCGGGAAAAGTACAGGCAGCGGAGGGAAATTTGGGTGCACGGTCCTCGTCTCCGCCATTTTCAATGCCGTCGTCCCTCGCAACTCAGCCGGCAAACGTAGTTTCCGGAAAAGTGTGGGTGAAATACAAGGAGCAAGCCCGGAGCGAGGGCTCTGCCGGACTGCTTGCGGCCGGGGGTTCGGATTCGTTCGTCGAAATGCCGCTGGCGCCGGGAGAGAACGTGCTTTCCGCTGTCGAACGCTATAAACGAGACCCTGCCGTGGCGGCAGCCGAGCCCGAATATTTGCTGCAATACGCCGATCCGGCGGTTACGGAGGTGCCGGGTCAGGTCGCAAGCAAGGGCGGTTCGCCGACCGTGACCTCCTCCATCTATCAACCGAATGATCCTTATTATGTGAACGGGAGCCAGTGGGGTCTCAGCGTAACTGAGATGACCTATGCCTGGGAGCGCGTGCAGGACAGGTTTTCGATCCGTATCGCGATCGTCGATTCGGGTGTGAATCCGCACCATCCGGATCTCGCCGGGAGCTTGGAAGCGGGCTATAATGCGCTTGACGAAGGCCAGCCTCCTGTCGACGATTCGGGACACGGTACGATGGTCGCCGGGATCGCCGCAGCCGTAACCAATAACGGTATCGGCATAGCCGGAGCGGCCGGCGGCGCACGGATCGTTCCGGTGAAGGTAGGGAAGAAAGACGCCAACAATAAAGACTACATTCCGAGCAGCGCCGTAGCTCAAGGCATCCGATGGGCGGCCGACAACAAGGTAGACGTGATCAACATCAGCCTGGGGATGCCGCAAAACAGCCAAATGCTGAAAGAAGCTGTCGATTACGCCCTGGCCCGGAATGTGGTTGTGGTCGCAGCGGCCGGCAACGAGAGCAACCATTGGCTGTTCGGCGAGCCTGCCGATTTTCCGACCCGTCTGGATAACGGTTACAGGAAATTTGCCTGGACCGTCTACCCGGCGCGCTACGAAGGCGTCGTCTCCGTAGGCTCGGTTACCCGCGTGGCGAACAATGCGTTGACGATTTCCGATTTTTCCAATATTGGAAAAATAACAACGGTTGCGCAGGGAACCGGCGTGTACTCGACGGCGCTGTCCGGCGGCTATGCCAGCGGTGCCGGGACCTCTTATTCGTCCCCGATGGTTGCGGGACTGGCCGCTTTGCTCAAAGCTCAAAATAAAAACTTGAGCTCGCAGGACGTGCATCATATTTTGTATGACAGCAGCCAAAAGCTGGATGTACCGCCGATATCGGGATATTATTTGGGGACATATTACTTTCCGAAGCATCAAGATTATTACGGCGGAGGGCTGATGAACGGCAAGCGGGCTTTTGCAATGCCGCGTCTCCGTATGACGGCAGCGCCGGAGCCGGACGGGCGGCACGTCAACTTGACGGTAAGGGCAGAGGACGATAAAGGGGCCCCGCTTCGGGGTCTGTCCTCCGAAATTGCAGTGACGGTAGATTACGCGGATCGATATAAACAGAACAAAACCGTTTCTTTGGTCAACGGGGAATGGAACGGTCCGGTCGAGCTTTCCGTGACCGACGACGTTTACGATATTATGATGCCGTCGAACGCACCGGCATTCACGGACCGTGAGGCCGTCAGCGACTGGGCCAAGGATTCGGTAGGACGGGCCGCCGGGTTGGGCTTGCTGGAAGGCAACCCGGACGGCTCCTTCGAGCCGAATAGACAAGCGACGCGGGCCCAGGCCGTGACGGTTCTGCACCGGCTCTTGGATCAGATGGAGAAATAACGCTCCTGCGAGCAGCTCGCAGGAAAAGCTCCCCGAAGGCAGCGGATGCCGGAAGGGAGCTTTTTCGCCGTTGACCGGAGATTGCACGATTTGCAAAGAACAGACAATAAACGACCCGAACTTTTTGCAAAGGGTTAAAATTAAGCGCTTTCAGGAGAAAATTAAAAAAATATGAAGATTTTTTATCGTTTTTTTGAAAATTAGCAGGAATATTGCGTTATTTGTCGTATTTTATTATCTACCATATGAGTGGCGGGGAGAGTTTAACATGCTTGTAAGTTCGTATCTGGTTCGTACGTTTAAATTGTCCGATTACGTTTCAGTCACGGAGCTTTTCAGGAATGTGCTTTCAGAGGAATGTTACGAGGAGACGATGTCGGCTTTCGCCAGACAGTTGTCCTGGGACAGCGAGCTCGTCCTTGTCGCGGAAGACGAAGGCGCGATCGTCGGGGTCATCGTCGGAACGATCGATAACCAGGACGGCTACTACTATCGCATTGCCGTGGGGCAGGATTATCAGCGCAGAGGAATCGGCCAGAGCTTGATCGAGTCCCTTCGCCAGCGTTTTGTAGGACGCAAAGTGCGCCGCATAATGGTTACCATCGATGCGCACAACGAAGTGGTTATTCCCGTATACGAGAAAGCCGGCTATCAGGCGGAAGACTTTTCCCGGTTCCCGCAGCGGCTCAGCATTGTGAACGGCTGATATCGAGCAGAATCAAGCTTAACGAATCACACAAGCATACCCGGAGCCCCTCGGTTTCCCGGCTATGCTTTTTTTGTTTATTCGAAGATTACGGCTCTTGAAAGCGGTGCAACATAAGTTTATGCTAGTAGCAAGAGTAAGAAGCACGACAGTCAGTTGAAAACCGCAGGCAGAAGGGTTTGGACCACATGGAGACGTTTACCCCGCATGTCATCAAAAGCTTTAAACACGACGGGCACTTGCATCGCATGTGGCTTGAAAATTGGTTGGTGCCGGAACGTCTGCTGCATGAATCCCATCGGGCGGAGTCCATGCTGGTGCTGATTAACAGCCAGACGAAAATCGTCGAGGCCGACGGCAAAGAATGGGTCAGCCGCATTCCCGGAGTGTCTTTTTTTATCCCGGGGCAGTGGTTTAACGTAGTCGCGCTGATCGAGGAAGCCGGCGTCCGGTACTACTGCAACGTCGCTTCCCCGCCGTATGTGAACGGACGTGTCATTACCTATATCGATTACGATCTGGACGTGATTCGCATGCCGGCGGGCGATGTACATGTCGTCGATCGGGAAGAATACGAGCGGCACAAGCTCGCCTATCATTATTCCACCGTCGTGGAGAGCAAGGTCGAGCAGGGCTTGCAGCATTTGCTGGGGCGCGTAAAAGGCGCTAAAGCGCCGTTTCGGGACGAGCTGGTCCTATCCTATTATGAGCAGTGGAAAGAACGCGGAGCGGAGGGTTAGGATGTGAGCTTTTCTCTGAGCAACAACGAAAGCGAACGGACCGAAAGCTCGTCGGAAAGCCCGGTTAGCTCCAACCCTTTACGGGAGCTGCTGGGCTGGATGAAGTGGTTCGCGTTCGCGTTGGCCTTGGTCGTGCTCATGCATCAATTCGTGTTTCATTTGTCCACAGTCAAAGGGGAATCTATGCAGCCTACGCTGGAAGAGGGCGAATGGTTGTTTATCAATAAAACGATCCGATATGCCGGTACGCCGCCCAAGCGCGGAGACGTTGTGGTCATCCAGGAGCCGCCGGGAAGCGAATCCATGCATCCTTTTTTGGTGAAGCGGGTGGTAGCGGTGGCCGGAGACGAGGTCCATATCCGGGGCGGCAAGCTTTACGTCAACGGCAGCGAGGCGCAGGAAGCGTATACGGATTCCAGCATCGAGGACGGGCGCTTCGAGCCTTATACGGTTGCCGAAGGCCATCTGTTTGTCATGGGGGATAACCGACACCGGTATGCCAGCTACGATAGCCGTACCTTTGGCGCCATTCCGGTAACCCGGGTCATCGGACGGGCGGAATGGATCCTATGGCCGCCGCAAAAGTGGAGGAGCCTGTAATGGAAAAAGAAGACAGCAGGGCGGGAACGGAGCAGCAGAGCGAACGGTTTGCGGCGGCTGAGGAGCTGCAGCCAGCGGACTGGAGCCGGCTCAAGCAGCAGCTGCAAGCGGATGCGGCGAAGCTGGGCATTGACAAGATCGGCTTTGCGAGCGCCGATCCATTCGTCGAATTGAAGGATATTTTGATCCGGCACCGCGAGAAAGGGTTCGAATCCGGCTTCGAGGAGTCGGATATCGAGAAGCGTGTGGACCCGGCGCTGACGCTTGCGGAGCCCCGGTCCATTATTTCGATCGCGGTGGCGTACCCGTCGAAGCTGAGAAATGCGCCGCGGTCCGAGCCGGGGGCATACCGGGGCATTTTGTCCCGCTCCGCTTGGGGGCAGGACTACCATCACGTGCTGCGCAACCGGCTTGCAAGGCTCGAAGCCTGGATTCGCGAGCGGGTGCCCGGAGCGCGCACTGCGAGTCTGGTCGATACCGGAGCGCTTGTCGACCGGGCGGTGGCCGAGCGGGCCGGAATCGGCTGGGTCGGCAAAAATTGCTCCGTGATTACCCCGGAATGGGGCTCATGGGTTTACCTCGGCGAACTGATCACGAACGTGCCGTTTCCGCCGGATACGCCCGTGACCGAGAGCTGCGGCGATTGCACGCTTTGCATCGACGCCTGTCCGACCGGAGCGCTCGTCGGCCCCGGACAGCTTAACGCGCAGCGCTGCGTTTCGTTCCTCACACAGACGAAAGGGCTCATCGAGGACGACGAGCTGAAGCGCAAGATCGGCAACCGGCTGTACGGCTGCGATACGTGCCAGATCGTCTGCCCCAAAAATAAAGGCATTCACGCCGGACATCATCCGGAACTGCAGCCGGACCCCGAGATCGTCAAGCCGCTGCTGCTGCCGCTGCTCTCCATGTCGAACCGCGAGTTCAAAGCGCGGTTCGGCCACAGCGCCGCCGCTTGGCGCGGGCGCAAGCCGATTCAGCGCAACGCGATTCTCGCGCTGGGCAACTTCCGGGACGCGAGCAGCGTGCCGCAGCTCACAGAGCTGCTGCGGAAGGACGAGCGTCCCGAGATTCGCGGCACGGCCGCTTGGGCGCTTGGCCGCATCGGAGGCGAGGCTGCGCGCGAGGCGCTGGACGCCGCTTGGGAGACGGAGCGGGACGAGGCGGCCCGCCGGGAGATCGGCAAAGCGCGAGCGCAATTTACGGGAGAGCGACAGGGGGAAGAGCAGGATGACGATCCGATACGATGAAATCGATTCACCGATCGGCGTGTTGACGCTCGGCTGGAACGCGGGGCCTCAAGGCGGCTTGTGCCAGATCGAATTCGGCGCGTTCGCCGATGTCGAACCGAAGCTTCGCGCTTGGTCCGAGCAGCGGTTCGGCACGGGCGACTGGGTACGGGACCCCGGGACGCTATCCGAGGCGGTGGAGCAGCTGCAGGCTTATTTTGCCGGTACGAGACGAACGTTCGACCTGCCTCTGGATTTGCGCGGCACGCCGTTTCAAATTCAAGTATGGAAAGCGTTGGCCGATATTCCGTTCGGCGAAGTCTGGTCGTATAAAGACGTTGCGGTGCGGATCGGTTCGCCTAAAGCGGTACGAGCCGTAGGGGGAGCGAACAACCGCAATCCTGTCCCGATTATCGTGCCCTGTCACCGCGTGATCGGCGCAAGCGGCGCGATGGTCGGCTACGGCGGCGGACTGCACATTAAGACGTTTTTGCTTCAGCATGAAGGCTTTTCGGGGAAAGGGGCCCTAGCGTGAGATACGTGCATATCGAGAACGTCGAGTCCGGGCAATATTTGGGACGGACGATTTTTTCCGCTAACGGGGCGGTGCTGCTATCCGAAGGGGTGCAGCTAACCGTATTTATGATCACGACGCTGAAGCGGATCGGCGTGACGATGATTTATATTAAAGACCAGCAGTTCGACGATATCGAGCTCGCCGACCTCGTCTCGGAGGAGACGAAGCGGGCCGTGATGCAGCGGATGGGAGAGACGTTCGATTCGATCCGGTCCGGGAAAGATTTCAACACGAAGCATATCGGGGTAAGCATCGATTCGCTGCTGGACGAAATTATGAGAAACAAAGAAGTGCTGGTGCAGCTGTCGGATATCCGGACGCACGACAACGAAATGTACGTGCATGCGATCAATGTTTGCATGATGTCGACGCTGATCGGCATCAACATGGGGCTGTCGACAACGCAATTGAAGGAGCTTGCCATCGGCGCGCTGCTGCACGATGTCGGCAAGCTTGAGCTCGTGACGGACGATGAAAGCGGCGATCCGAGAAAGCATCATACGTGGCGCGGCTTTGAAGTGTTGAAGCATAAGCGGGAGCTCAGCTTGCTCATTGCGCACGTCGCTTTTCAACACCACGAGACGATGGACGGACAAGGTGTGCCGCGTCAGCTCCCGGGCGACGAAATTCATCTGTACCCGCGCATCGTTGCCGTAGCGGATACGTATGACAACCTGCTGTTCGATTTGTCCGAAGGCCGGCGGATGCTGCCGCACGATGCGTGCGAACGCATGATGGTGCTGGCGGGCGAGAAGCTGGACCGGGAGATCGTGATCCAGTTTTTGCGTACGGTGTCGGTTTATCCGACAGGCACGTCGGTCAAGCTGTCCACCCGGGAAACCGGCGTCGTGGTCGGTCAGCACCGGGGGCTGCCGGGCCGGCCTGTCATCCGTGTGGTCAAGGGCGGCGGAGACGATATGGAGGTCAAGGAAGTCGATCTGGCCAAGCTGACGACCGTGTTTATCGAAAGCGTCCTGATGTAGATGCAAATTGGTGTTTGTAACCGAGGCTTTGACATGCTATGATGAAGAAATGACATCCATCGTTTGAGGTGAAGGTACGATTATGTGGGGTTACGTCATTACCGCGGTTATCGCCCTTATTGCCGGAGGCGCGGCCGGATTTTTTATCGGCGTGCAGTACTTGCGCAAGCAGATTGAAAAAATGCAGAGCAATCCGGACATGCTGCAGCAGATGGCCAAGCAAATGGGGTACAACTTGAACAAGCAGCAGATGCAAAAAATGCAATCCATGATGAAGAAACAAAAGTTTCGTCCGTAAGCCCGAAAAGCCTGGTCGCGGGCTTTTCTTTCTATATTGGAACGGAAACTCCGGACGAATTCAGGAGGAGGATAACCTATGCCGGCCAAAGAATACAGAAATAGCCATGTTGCCGATAATCGGGAACAAGTCGAATATCATATCCGGGAGATTTTGCGCCTGATCGGCGAAGATCCGGACCGGGAAGGTCTGCTTGACACACCCGCGCGGGTAACCCGCATGTATGAAGAAATTTTTGCAGGCTATGAAGCGGACGTGAAGGATATTTTAGGCGTTGCCTTCGACGAGAAGCACGAGGAACTCGTCATTGTGAAGGATATCGTCTACTACAGCCAATGCGAGCATCATATGGCGCCGTTCTTCGGCAAAATCCATATCGGATACATTCCGAGCGGCAAAATTGCCGGGCTGAGCAAGTTCGCCCGTTTGGTTGAAGCGGTCACCCGCCGCCTCCAAGTGCAGGAGCGGATTACGTCGGAAATCGCCGACATCATCGAGACGGAGCTTGAGCCGCACGGCTGCATGGTCGTCGTCGAGGGCGAGCATTTGTGCATGTGCGCACGCGGCGTCAAGAAGCCGGGCAGCAAAACCGTGACCTCCGCCGTTCGCGGACTGTTCCGTACGGATGCGCCCGCACGCTCGGAGTTTTTATCACTTATCAAGGACTGAATTAGCGAAGAAGATGCAGGGGAACCTGCGTCTTTTTCTTTTTCCGGCGAGAGAAGAGCGGGAGACGAACCATTGACGACCGATGATGAGAGAAGTATACTTTTTATCATTGCTGGTACTGATAAAAATAATCTAGTACCAAATGGGATGATTGATTAACTTAAGGAAGAGGGATCGCCTGTGCGCGAACGTTTGCTGCAAGCCGCCATGGAGCTGATGAAGCGGAAGGGGCTGAAATTTACGATATCGGATTTGGCCGCCGAGCTGGGTACCAGCAAGCGTACGATTTACGAGCACTTCGAATCCAAAGAGCATATCATCGGCACGCTCGTCGATGAGGCGGTCTCGGAAGTAAAGCGAATCGAGCAAGGCATTTACCGGGACGAAAGCTTGTCCTGCGCCCAGAAGCTGAGCGCGATTTTGACGATTCTGCCCAAGGGGCTGCAGCTTGGCGACCACCGGCTGCTCTCGGACCTCAAGCGGTTCGCTCCGGACGAATGGTTGAAAGTCGACAGACTGCTTCAGGAAGAGTGGGGAACCGTCAGGGCGATTATCGAGGAGGGCGTTGCGGCCGGACACTTTCGGCCCGTTCATGTGCCGACGATCGTCCAACTGATGAAGGGAGCGTCCGTCTCCTTGTTTGACGCCGATTTTTTAATGAATACGGACTGTACGCTTGCAGGGGCGGTCCGAACGATGGCCGACGTTTTTGTGCAAGGATTGATTCCGGAAGGTCCGGGTCAGGAAATGGAGCAATAAATAGAAAAGGAATGATGTGCAGATGTATTGGTTATATTTGGGGGCAGCGATTGCCCTCGAAATCGCCGGAACGATTTCGATGAAATTTTCGCAAGGCTTTACGCGGCTGACGCCGTCGATTCTCATGGTCGTCTTTTACTTGCTGGCATTTACCGCGCTCAATTTCTCGCTGAAGCAAATTGACGTGAGCGTGGCGTACGCGATATGGTCGGGTCTTGGAACGGCGGTTATTGCGGTGATCGGGTATTTGTATTTTAACGAGTCAATGTCGCTGTTAAAAGCCGGTTCTATCGTCCTGATCATCCTCGGCGTCATCGGACTGAACTTGGGCGGAGGGGCTCACGGAAGCTCGGCCGGTGCTATATCGGAAAGCGCCCCTGCGTCAAAGCAGCAGGGATAGGATTAAATAGCCATGGGAAAAGGGGATAAAAATGCGGCTTAAGGCGCTAAGGGCGTTATTTTGGATCACAGACATCGGATTTTTGTTGTATTGGGGAATTACCGCCCTGAAGCTTATTCCTCCGGAATGGCTGTATAACGACTACACCAACCCGATTCTGGTTGCGTGGAACTGGTCGTTTATGCCCATTGACCTGTTCATCTCCCTCACCGGTCTGTACAGCCTGTATCTGTATGGAAAAGGCCGGAGCGCGTGGATCGGCTGGTCGCTGATCTCGCTTAGTTTAACATTCAGCTCCGGACTGCTGGCCATTTCGTTCTGGGCCGTTCGCGGCGAATTCGATCCGGCATGGTGGACCCCGAATGTCTACTTGATGCTGTATCCGCTGTTCTTCATTCCCTGGCTCATTTCGATGCTGGGTTCCGGCAAGCAGACCCGCACCACTTCCGCCCTGGGATAAGCCCTTCGACAAGGAATGTCTCTACATGGATGCGGCAATCCCCGGACCGACACCTTTCGCAGCGCGTTGTCATTTGACTTCACATGCGGACCGGATATAACGGCCGGGGATTCGTTATGTTTAATAAGGCAGCCACATCAATTGACGGGCAGCCGCAAACCGTTCGTTAACATGGTCCCAATTCACCGTATTCCACCAAGCTTCAATATATTTGGGCCGTTCGTTCTTGTATTTGAGGTAATACGCGTGCTCCCATACATCCAGCACGAGCAGCGGAATGACGTCCCATTGCGACAAGTTTTGATGCTTCTCCGCCTGCAAAATTTCCAGCCGGTGGCTGCGCGGGCTCCAGACCAGAATGGCCCAGCCGCCGCCCTCCACTTTATCCGCCGCTGCGCTGAATTGCTTGCGAAACCCTTCGTAAGAGCCGAACGATTTTTTAATCTCCGCCGCGATCGGCCCCGTCGCTTTTCCGCCGCCGCCCGGCTTCATCACATTCCAGAAAATCGTATGCAAGTAGTGTCCCGCTCCGTTGAACGCCGCTTCCCTTTCCCAATGCTTCACCAGCGAAAAGTCTCCCGTTTCCCTCGCACGCGCAAGCATGCTCTCGGCTTTATTTAGCCCTTCAACATAGCTTTTGTGGTGCTTATCGTGATGCAGCCGCATCGTTTCCGCGTCGATATACGGCTCCAGCGCATTGTAGGCATAGGGCAGAGGCGGCAGCTTGTGGCCTCCGATCGGTACGGGTCTTGAATAGGGTGATTGGGGGCGTTCTCCCGCCCACGTGCCTTCCTGCGTCGCCGTTAGCTGGTTTAGGTCGATGGGAGACGGCTCGCTTTCGCTGCGCCATAAGTGGATATGCGCTTGCTCCTCGTCCGGAGCACGGTGCTCTGTCGCTGCATCCGGTGCATCGGCTGTATCCTCGGAACGAAACTCCTCGTATCCTTCAGACGTGCTTTGGACCGCATGCAGAACGCCGAGGAAATATTCGGATTCGCGTATGATGTGCAAGAACACGGTTTGGACGACCGGATTCGCCCGAACCGGACGGCTTCGTTCCAGAATGAGAAACAAATGCCGGATGAATTCCTTCGATTGGGCAATGGACGCATAGAGCAGCTCGTTAACTTTGTCGACGATATACGGACTGACCGGGGGCTTGGCCCGCAGCACGGCCTCGATCCATTGCTGGCTGGCGGCTTCCGTCTGCGCAAGCACGCCTTCCCATTGCTGCAGCAGTGCGGCATACTCCGGCTCGAGCTTCGGCACCAGTTCGCGGATGACGACCGTATGTTCCCTCTCCTGCATTTTCCAGAACCGAATTTCCTCCAGCACCCTGAGCGGCATCAGGGAACCGTAAACGTACAGCATACGCAAAAACCTCCCCGTCGTTCGGCTTTATCCGGCTTTTGCGACCGGACGCTACAGGAACATTGTATTCGGGGAGGTGTACAGCTATGTTTGATTTGTCTAACGGGCTTTATTGTACTTCTGCGGTTGTGCCGGAGCGGAGGACAACGTACGGAGGAAACCGGTCGTCATCTGCAGATAGCTTTTGCTGTGAGCGCGGTAGATGAGCTCGTGCCCGTCGTTCTCCAGCAGCCACAGCGAGGAGCCGGAGTCCGCTTTTTGCTTCTGGAAGATCCCTTCCGCCATTTCGTACGGGGCCCTTAAATCTTTCTTGCCGTGGATGAAGAAAATCGGCATCGAATACTGCGTCTCTTTCACTTTGTCATAAGGCACTTGGTTCAAGCTGACTCCATTGATCAGCGGGAAGAACATATGCACAAGGCTTTGAGAAAACTTCGGCAAATTTGCTGCTTGTTTCATGTTATGGTACAGGGTGTCCGGTTCGAGCACGAAGGTGCTGTCCAGAATCATCCCGTCGATGTCTTTTGTTTGCAGTGCGGCTTGCAGAGCCGTTCCGGCTCCCATCGAGAAGCCCCAGACGAACACTTTTTCGGCTCCCCGGTCCTTCGCGTACTGGACGGCGCCCAGCAGCTCTTGCGATTCGCGTAAACCGCCAGTCACATTCCACTGAGGCTGGACGTAGCCGTAATCGAACATCAGCACGTTGTAGCCCATACCGTGGGCTGCCTTAGCCAAATCGTAGATGGGCACCCAGATTTCTTCGCGATTCCCGCCGTAGCCGTGCGAGAACACAACCGTTTGCCGGGCAGCTGCTGTTCCCGCGTTCGACGGGATGTACCAGCCGGACAGGTTGGAGGAGGCATTCAGACTTGGAAATTGCACGTCCTCGTAAGCGGCGCCGAAGGCGACGGCGGGATTCGAACGCAGCGGATCGATATGCGGCCGGACCAGCGTCCAAGCAATATAAGCGTGGAAGGCCATCGCTAAGCTGAACAGCAGAAGCAGAACGGACAGCAGAGCGAGAAGCAGACCCCGGTGCCTTCTGAGGAAGGTGGTACGTTTGATAGCGCTTTCAACCGTAGTGGTGTTTAAAGGTACGGGTGAATAAGAATTGGTTTCCATGCCGGATCCCTCCCATTGAAACTAAGATGACTGCCTGTAGCGGATGACGTCGGATACGGCCCTAGTAACGATTTGAAAACGCAGCTTTTATCCGAACGATCGGAGGGAAAAACTTGCGATATACATTTGCGGTCAGATCCGAAAATTCAAGGCTTGTAAGATCCTTATATTTTTATAGTATAGGGAGAATGGCCGGGCGTCAATATTGCGCGAAAAATGTAAACTTTCTGTAATCTCCCTGTAACATCGGTTGTTACAACTACTGGAAAAACAATATTTTATTGAAGAAGGAACGACCTTCATATAGGAAAACGCGTGTAAATCGGCTATAATAGATTTCAACCAGTGAAACGGATTTTCGGGGAGTGGGAATATGGTCGAAGATGGCAAACTAACCGTTCGCGCTGTCGAACGGGCTCTGGATATATTGCTTTGCTTTACGGAAGCGGAAGATTTGAACTTAACGGAAATTTCCGCAAGGGTCGGGCTGCACAAAAGCACGGTCCACCGGCTGCTGGCCTCGCTGGAAGGCAAAGGCTTCATCATCCGCGACCCGGCCTCGGAGCGGTATCGTCTCGGCTTTCGCATTTGGGAGCTAAGCGCTAATTTGACGCACAGCGACGATCCGGCGCTGATCGTGCTGCCGGAGATGGAACGGCTGCGCGATCAAGTCGGCGAGACCGTCAGCCTGTACGTGCGCGACGGCATGGAGCGCGTCCGTGTGCAGGCGGTTCAGAGCAACCAGGCAATCCGCCGGGTGGCTCCGATCGGGGCCAGACTGCCGCTGTCCGTCGGCGCGTCGAGCAAGATCCTCGTCGCCTTCGCCGATCCGGACGAGCAGCAGCAGCTGCTGCTCGATCCGTCCTGGCCGACGGGGGGTTCTCCAGCCGCTTATTTGCAGCAGCTGGAGGAAGTCAAGACGCTGGGTTACGCCACCAGCGTCGAGGAGCGCGAACCCGGCGCCGCGGCGGTGGCGGCGCCGATCTTCGGCCGCGCCCAGCGGCTGGTTGCCGCTCTCGCGGTGTCGGGGCCGGCCAACCGGCTGACGCTCAAGAAGATGAAGGAGCATGCGCCTGCCTTGATGGAGGCCGCCCGCAGGATGGGCAAGATGCTGAAGTAATCGGCGGATTCTGCTTCATATAGCCAAAAAAGAAGCCCCAAAGCCTCGCGAGGAGGATATTGGGGCTTCTTTGCATATGGAAGGCTTCGTTTTAGGCCATGATTTGACGCAGGACAGTTTGCAGAATACCGCCGTTGCGGTAGTAATCGACATCCACGTAGCTGTCCAGACGCACGATCGCTTCGAAGCTGAAGCTCGAGCCGTCTTCGCGCGTGACGTTGACGGATACTTTTTGACCCGGCTGTACGTCGTTGCTCAGACCCGTAATGTCGAACGTTTCTCTGCCGGTCAAGCCGAGCGATGTCCAGCTTTGACCTTCCGAGAATTGCAGCGGAAGCACGCCCATGCCGACGAGGTTGGAACGGTGGATCCGCTCGAAGCTTTCCGCGATGACGGCTTTCACGCCGAGCAGGAACGTTCCTTTTGCCGCCCAGTCGCGGGAACTGCCTGTGCCGTATTCTTTACCGGCAATAACGACGAGGTTCGTGCCTTGCTCTTGATACTTCATCGAAGCATCGTAGATGGACATGACTTCGCCGGTCGGCAGGTAAGTCGTTACGCCGCCCTCGGTGCCCGGTGCCACTTGGTTGCGGATACGGATGTTCGCAAACGTACCGCGCATCATGACATCGTGGTTACCGCGGCGGGAACCGTAGGAGTTGAAGTCTTCTTTCTTCACGCCATGCTCGATCAAGTATTTGCCGGCAGGGCTATCGGCCTTGATGTTACCCGCAGGCGAGATATGGTCCGTCGTGACGGAATCGCCGAGCAGCGCAAGCGTCTTGGCTCCGCGGATATCCGCAATATCCGACAGTCCGGCGCCCAGGTTCTCGAAGAACGGCGGGTTCGCGATATACGTGGAAGTCGGCCATTCGTACAGCTCGCCTTCCGGTACCTGGATCGCGTTGAAGCGCTCGTTGGAGCGGAATACGTTAGCATATTTTTCACGGTACAGCGCAGGGCTCATTGCGGATTGGATCGCTTCTTGAATCTCCTGCGA
This sequence comes from Paenibacillus sp. A3, assembly GCF_001399685.1. Lineage (GTDB taxonomy): Bacteria > Bacillota > Bacilli > Paenibacillales > NBRC-103111 > Paenibacillus_G. The sequence goes on along the minus strand of NZ_JTHN01000080.1, from coordinate 8,139 downwards.
TGTCGGCCAGATGTCTTTCAGGTAAACCGGCTCGTTCTTTTGGTTGTAGCCGATCGGATCGTTCGCCAGATCGATGTTGACCGTACCGGCCAAAGCATAAGCGACGACCAGCGGCGGAGAAGCCAGGTAGTTGGCTTTTACTTGAGCATGAACGCGGCCTTCGAAGTTCCGGTTGCCGGAAAGTACGGCAGCTACGGTCATATCGTTGTCGGCGATCGCTTTGCTGACTTCGTCCGGCAGCGGACCGGAGTTACCGATGCACGTTGCGCAGCCGTAGCCGGCGACGTGGAAGCCGAGCGCTTCGAGCGACTCAAGCAAACCGGCTTTTTTCAAGTAGTCGGTAACGACCAGGGAGCCCGGCGTCAAGCTGCTTTTGACGTAGCCCGGTTTTCTGAGGCCGAGAGCTACCGCTTTTTTCGCAACGAGACCGGCGCCCAGCATAACGCTTGGGTTGGACGTATTGGTACAGGAAGTGATCGCTGCGATAACGACGGCGCCTGTGCCCATTTTGCTCGTTTCGTTGTTCGGATGCTTCACTTCGACCGTTTCCGCGATTTTCTCGTCGGACAAGCCGTAGCCGCCTTTTTCGATCGGAGTGCGGATGATGCTGTTGAACGATTCCTTCATGTTCGTCAGCTCGACGCGGTCTTGCGGACGCTTCGGACCGGCCAAGCTCGGAACGACCGAACCGAGGTCAAGCTCCAGTGTATCGCTGAACACCGGATCCGGCGTTGCGTCGGTGCGGAACATGCCTTGCTCTTTATAGTAAGCTTCGACAAGCGCGATTTGCTCTTCGCTGCGGCCCGTGCCTCTCATGTAGTTCAAGGACTCGGAGTCAACCGGGAAGAAGCCGATCGTTGCGCCGTATTCCGGAGCCATGTTCGCTACCGTCGCACGGTCTGCCAAGCTGATGTTGCTCAGGCCTGGGCCGTAGAATTCGACGAACTTGCCGACAACGCCTTTTTTGCGCAGCATTTGGGTTACGGTCAGCGCGAGGTCGGTTGCCGTAGCACCTTCCGCCAGCGTACCGGTCAGCTTGAAGCCGATAACTTCCGGCGTTACGAAATACAGCGGTTGGCCCAGCATGCCTGCTTCGGCCTCGATACCGCCGACGCCCCAGCCAACGATACCCAAACCGTTGATCATCGTCGTATGAGAGTCCGTACCGACGAGGGAATCCGGATAAACTTCCGTTTCGCCGTCAACGGTTTTCGTTGCTGCGACGGATGCGAGGTACTCAAGGTTAACTTGGTGAACGATACCGGTATCCGGCGGCACGGCGCGGAAGTTGTCAAACGCCGTTTGCGCCCAGCGCAGGAAGCGGTAGCGCTCCTCGTTGCGTTCGAATTCGATGCGTTCGTTATATTCGAGTGCGTCCGGGGAACCGAAGGCATCAACCATAACCGAGTGGTCGATAACGAGGTCAACCGGAACAAGCGGGTTGATCCGTTTCGGGTCGCCGCCCGCCCGTTTCATCGTATCTCTCATGGCTGCCAGGTCGACGACAACCGGTACGCCGGTGAAGTCCTGCAGCACGATCCGTGCCGGAATGAACGGAATTTCTTTGTTGGCGTCGCGTTCGGAAGCCCAGCCGGCGATTTGTTTCACGTGCTCTGCCGTGATCGCCTTGCCGTCGAATTGACGGATCGCCGCTTCAAGCAGAACTTTAATGGAGAAAGGCAGATTTTGCACATGGCCGTTGCCTTGCGCTTCAAACGCCTGCAGGCTGTAGTAGTTGTACGATTGACCGCCAACGTTCAGCTGCTTGCGGACCGAGAATTGGTCTTTTTTAGACATGGTGCTATTCCTCCTTAGACAATAATCAGCTGCATGGATCTTGTTTCATCGTATGAAACTTGATTTCATTATTAGCCATAGCTATAGTATACATGCTGAAAGGCCGTTTCGTAAAGGTTGATTTCGCTCATTTTTATACGGCGGCGCGCATACCATGGGAATGAATGTTTTCTGTCCTGTTGAAATAAATCGACCTTAGCCGTACAGGCTTCCGATGAAAGGGGACCGATGCCGTGTCTTGGAAAACGACCCTCTACGACTATGTACATCATCGCAATCAAATGGACATCGATTATTCCGTGGAACCGATGCTGCCCTTTGTGGAGGATGCCGCCTATTTGCGTGCGCAGACCGAGAGGCTTGCCCGGCGGGCGGATACCGACCGTGAGCGGCAATTCCTACCAACCAAAAGCGAAACCCGGCTCACCGTCGATCAAGTGGCGGAGCGCGGAGACAGCATCGTAGCCGACGTCACCCTCAGACGGACGACTGTCGGCGAGATTCGGCAGGTCCTCCACGAAGAGCAGCGGATCGAACAGGAGCGGATCACCCTTTCCCCGGCGTCGGACGGCTGGGCCGTTGTGCATATCGAATATCTTCAGACGGAGCAGGCTTTACGTCTAAAACCTTCGGTTGCGGGCGGGATCATGCAGGCGGAAGATTCGTTTGCCGCCGTCGGGTTAATGCGTGCACCTTCCGTACCGTATTTGAACACTCAAATCATTTCCGATTTCCAGCAAGCCGCCGCCCGCACCCCTTACAACCGGGTCGAAGCGGTGCGTTACGCCGACCAGTGGTGGGACAGAACAAATCCGGCCTATCTTGCTTTTGAAGTCAACTGCAGCAATTACGTGTCCCAATGCATCTTTGCAGGCGGAGCGCCTATGAACTATACTGGTAAAAGGGATTCGGGCTGGTGGTACAAAGGCCGGGTCGGCGGTCAGGAGCTCTGGAGCTTCAGTTGGGCCGTAGCCGAAAGTCTGCAGTTTTATTTGCTGACAAGCCGCAGAGGGCTGCGGGCCCAAGAAGTGGCCAATCCGCAGCAGCTCGATTTGGGCGATATCATAAGCTACGACTGGGACGGCGACGGCCGGTATCAGCATACCACCATTGTTACCGCCAAGGACCCAAGCGGCATGCCGCTTGTCAATGCTCAGACGATCAACAGCAAGCATCGGTACTGGAGCTATACGGATTCTCCGGCTTGGACGAAGCGAACGCGCTACCGTTTCCTGCATTTATCCGATTCCTTTTAATCTTCCGAATTTGGCAGTGCCGTAGCTTAGGCTTCGCTTTTCTGCCATCGGCCATGCACGGAGCCTGCTTTTTCATGATTTTAGACGGCTTGGATCAACATACTTCCGGAGGTTTTTATGAGCGACAAAATACGTGTAGGCTTGATTTACGGCGGCAAATCCGGGGAGCATGAAGTCTCGCTCCAAACGGCACTGGCCGTCATCAAAGCATTCGACTTGAACAAATACGAGGTGCAGCCGTTTTACATAACCAAGCAAGGGGACTGGCATGCGGGACCGCAGCTTACAGCGCCGGCCGAATCGGTCGAAGCGCTTGCGTTCGATGGCTCGTCCGAATCTTCGGGAGAGTTTGCCCTTCAGCCGTTTTTTGCCGCCCGGCCGGCTTCTCCCGACGCGCGGATCAAGGTGTTGGGCGCTTCCGCGCCGTCCGCCCCGCTGGATGTCGTATTCCCGTTGCTGCACGGCACGTTCGGCGAAGACGGCACCATTCAGGGGCTGCTCGAAATGGCGAATATCGCCTACGTAGGCGCCGGCGTCCTGGCTTCGTCCGTAGGCATGGACAAAATCGCCATGAAAAAAATATTTGCCCAGGAAGGCCTGCCTCAATGCGTTTTCCGCCACTTCACGCGAAACCAGTGGGAAAAAGACAACAGCTATTTCCTGATGGAAATTGAAATCTCGATCGGGTATCCCTGCTTCGTCAAGCCGGCCAATCTCGGATCGAGCGTCGGCGTAAGCAAGGCGCGCAACCGCGAAGAGTTGCTTGCCGCCGTCAATCAAGCGTTTCGTTACGACCGCAAGGTCATTGTCGAAGAGTTCGTGAATGCCCGCGAGGTGGAAGTGGCGGTGCTCGGCAACGACGAGCCGCAAGCTTCCGTCGTCGGTGAGATCGTATCTTCGAGCGAGTTTTACGATTACAAGGCCAAATATGTCGACGGCACGTCGTCGATGATTATTCCAGCCGAAATTCCGCAAGAGACGGCGGAAGAAATTAGGGAGCTCGCTCTTCGGGCTTTCACGGCTATCGACGGTTCGGGCTTGTCCCGCGTCGATTTCTTCCTGCGGAAAGAAGACAACAGAATCTTCATTAATGAAATAAACACTATGCCGGGCTTCACTCCTTACAGTATGTATCCGCTATTGTGGCGCGAGAGCGGGAAGCCTTACAGCGAGCTGATCGACGACTTAATTCGTCTCGCGCTGGAGCGTCACGCCGAGAAGCAGCGCTTGGAGTATACCTTGGACTAACCTTCGGCGGAGCCTGAGCCGCCGGACTTGCTTTTGTCTTCCCAGGTTCGATATGCTTAAGCAAAAGACGGCTGAAAGGAGCGAATTCATGGGATTTCAAACTGAGTTCAATTCTGTATGCAAATTCAAATCCGAACAAGAGTTGTTCGAGCTGCTGGAGTACGGCCGCGGCAAAATGATGAAAAGCGGCTTCCGCGTGTTTCCTACCGGACAGAAAGTCATTGCCTATACGCCGGATAACCAAGCCATTGCCATCGTCAAAATTTTGGCCTCCATCGCCGAAATTAATTTTCAGGGCGAAGAAGTGACACAGGTCGAGATGGAGCTGGTTCGCAAGCTAAACGAGGAGGAAGCACGAATCCAGACGTCGTTGGCACACGAAATGTTTTTCGGAGATCGGGCGTAGACTGTCCATTCACCGACCCTTCATAATATTATGGTGCTTAAACCTTACAAGGGCAGCATCCTTTTCCAGCCATGGAAGAGGGTGCTTTTTTGTTTCCGGGGACAAGCTATGGAGTAATTAACTCTCGGGAGCGTGATTGTATCGTGATCGTGCGTCTTGGTTACGTAGCCATGTCCATGATGGTTCAGAATGCCTCGCCTTCCAAAACGATGACTTATACCAACTTTGCCAAGCTCGACGACCGGGATGCGGCGCTTCGCAAGCTGGAACGGATTGCCGCCGAGAACCTTCATAACACGCTCCGGCTTCTAAAGCATAACCGAGCGCATGACATCGAGCTTTACCGCTGCTCCTCCAGGCTGATTCCCTTAATTGGCCACGAGATGCTTGGCGACTGGGACCCGATGGAAGAACTGGCGGAATCGTTTGCGGAAATCGGCAGCTATGCCCGGGAGCATCGGATGCGAATCAGTTTTCATCCCGATCATTTTACGGTATTAAGCACTCCGCGGGAGGAGGTGCTGCGGCACTCTTTCGCCGATCTGGATCGTCATGTCCGCATGCTGGAAGCGATGGGATTGGACGCGTCAGCGAAGTGCAACATTCATGTCGGGGGCACATACGGCAACAAAAAAACGGCAAGAGAACGGTTCATTCGCAATTTCGATGCTCTGGAGGAGCGGATTCGGGAGCGGATGACGCTGGAGAACGACGACAAGACGTTTACCGCCCTCGAAACCTTGGAGGTATGCGAGGAGGTCGGCGTTCCGATGGTGCTTGACATTCATCACGACCTAGTGAACCGGAGCGAAGAGGCGGCGGAAGAGCTATGGCCGAGGATTCAGCGGACATGGCAAGGTCAGAAAGCGCAGGCAAATACCGCGGCTCCTCCGCGCGAATTGCCGCCCAAAATTCATGTCTCCAGTCCCAAAAGCGAAAAAGATCCTCGCGGCCATGCCGATTTCATCGATACCGGGATTCTCATGCCCTTTTTGCGTGCCATCGCCCCGACAACGCCTCGGCTCGATATCATGCTTGAAGCCAAGAAGAAAGATGAAGCGCTGTTTCATCTTATGGAAGCGATCGGCCGGGAAGAAGGGATTACGGTATTGTCCCAAGCCTCGTTTGAGCTGTAATTTCGACGAATCCGCCACACTTGAAATCTTTGTTGAAATAAAGTACGTTGAGAAGGGAGAAAGTTGTCCGAGCCCTATTTTATGGATGAGAGGGGAACTGATGGATATGAACTTGGTTGCCGGCAAAAACATATTGGTCATGGGGGTCGCTAACGACCGCAGCATTGCCTGGGCGATTGCGCAATCTTTGGCGAGCCACGGTGCAAGACTTGTTTTTACATATGAAAGCGAACGGGTTGAGGAGCGGGTGCGGAAGTTGGCCGATACGATTCCGAACTCCGTCGTCCTGCCATGCAACGTTACTTCCGACGAAGATATCGAAAAGCTGGCCGGAGGCCTGAAAGAACAGTTTGGCGTACTGCACGGCATTGTGCACAGCATCGCTTTTGCACGCGCGGAGGAGCTGGAAGGGCTGTTCGTCAATACATCGAGAGATGGCTTCGCGTTAGCACATGATATAAGCGCCTACTCCCTGGTGGCCGTGGCCCAGAAGCTTTACCCGCTTATGTCCGAAGGCGGCAGCATTATGACCATGACGTACTTGGGCGCCGAACGCGCTATGAAAAACTATAACGTGATGGGGATCGCCAAAGCGGCGCTCGAAGCCAGCGTACGTTATTTGGCGAACGATCTCGGCCAATATAACATTCGTGTCAATGCCATATCGGCAGGTCCGATCCGCACACTCGCAGCGAAAGGCATCAAAGATTTCAACTCCATCCTGAAAACCGTCGAGGAAAAAGCTCCCCTGCGCCGCACGACCGAAACCGCCGAGGTCGGAGATACGGCTCTCTTCTTAATGAGCCATCTGTCCCGCGGGATTACGGGAGAAGTGATTTATGTCGACGGCGGTTACCATATTGTCGGCGTTTAATATTCCAGTTTGTAACCCAACCATCCGTCATATCGGCGGGTGGTTTTCTTGTATAAATTAGGTGTTTTGGAAAAATCAAGGTTTTGTCACATTTAACTGTCTGTCTGGACGAAACTCCGTAGCATATTTTACGTATATTAACTATACTGATACTATTCGATCTGTTGCCATGTCACTAGGATTGAAAAATACTTCTATTTATTGGTATAGAAAAGGAATGATTAGTAATGACCAATTCCAACATCCCCTCCTTTGCTGTCGGCAGCAAAAGCTTTACCGCGGTCGCAATTAACATCGCTTCCAAAGCGGGAGAATGGATTCAAAGCAAACTTGGAGACTTCAACAAGCTGCAAACCAAATATTCGTCCCACGATCTTGTCACGGAAGTTGATAAGGGCGCTGAAACGATGATTCGCAATTTGATACAGACGCATTTTCCTCATCACGTTGTTTTGGGCGAGGAAGGAGTCGCTCCCGGTCCCGAAGCTTCCAAGCGAGCGCTGGAGCAGCTGAGAGACGCCGAATATTTGTGGATCGTCGATCCGTTGGATGGCACGACAAATTTCGTTCACGGCTTTCCCTTCTTCTCCATATCGCTGGCGCTTGCTCATAAAGGCGAGGTCATTGTCGGCGTTGTTTACAATCCCGTTCATAACGAATTGTATGTCGCCGAGAAAGGAAAAGGCGCTTATCTCAAAGGAAAGCGTATGCAAGTTTCTTCCGAAACGAAGCTTATCGACAGTCTGGTTGCCACCGGATTCCCTGCGGATCGGGCGGGCGCCCTGCCGGTGAACATGCGCGGCGTTCAAGCATTGGCTCCTAAAGTAAGGAATCTTCGCGTGGCGGGATCTGCGGCTCTGCATATGGCCTATGTAGCTGCAGGGCGATTGAGCGGTTTTTGGGAAATCGGATTAAATTCTTGGGATATGGCTGCCGGAGCGCTGCTCATTTCCGAGTCGGGCGGCAAGGTTACGGATACGGAAGGCAAGCCGTACAGCTTGCATGTCCGCGATGTTCTGGCTACGAATGGTCATATTCACGACGAAATCCAGCACGAGCTGTCGGCAGCTTCGGCCACCGGAATTTAAAGCGATATTTCTGACTTAAGATACAAACCAACGATGGTTTGTATCTTTTTTATGTAGAGGGGTTGATTTTCGATTTGAGCCATGGTATATTAGTCTTCCGGCCATGAGCTGGGGCATCGCAAACTGGTGCAAGGACAAGCTTTTGAAGAGTTTCGAAAAAAAACTTTAAAAAAAGTACTTGCATTACAGGTTGAAGATGTGGTATATTAAAGAGGTCGCTTTCGACGGGTTGTAAAACGAAGTCGAAACATGACGAACAACATCATTGCCCTTTGAAAACTGAACATCGAGTGAGTGTCATAAAGAGAATGCAAGTTCTCGTCAGTAGTAACTT
>NZ_JTHN01000008.1 GCF_001399685.1 Paenibacillus sp. A3 | reverse complement strand
GATCCGGCCCAAGTACTCGATATTGCCGTCCGGCAGCCAGCGGGCCAAATCCCCGGTACGGTACATCCGCTCTCCGGCTTCGAACGGATTGTCCACGAATCTGTCGGCCGTCAGCTCGGGCCGGTTCAAATAGCCTCGCGCCAAGCCTTCACCGGCAACATACAGCTCTCCCGCGATCCCGACCGGCTGAATCCGGTGCTGCTCGTCCAAAATATAAGCTCGCAAGGTCGGTATCGTCGTCCCGATGTTGCTTTTGCCCTGCGCGATTTCCGTTTCCGTAATTTCTTTATAGGTGACATGCACGGTCGTTTCCGTAATGCCGTACATATTGATCAACTTGACGTGCGGATATTTCACTCTCCAGTCTTTCAATAACGCCGGACTTAACGCTTCTCCGCCGAAGATGATGTTGCGCAGCTTCAGCTCCGCTCCGGCATGGCCCAGCTCTTCTTGCAGCAGCTGATAAAAATAAGTCGGCGTCTGGTTAAGAATCGTCACCTGCTGCGTTTTCAGCAGCTGCAGGAATTGTTCCGGACTTTTCGCCGTCAGCGGAGGGACAATGACCAGCTTCCCGCCGTAGAGCAGCGCCCCGTACATTTCCCACACCGAGAAATCGAAGCAGAACGAGTGAAACAGCGTCCACGTATCGGAATCCCCGAAATCGAATAAATTCCGATCGTTAAACAACAAACGGACGACGTTTTTATGCTCAATCAACGTACCTTTCGGCTTCCCGGTCGTTCCCGAGGTATAGATGACATACGCCAAGTGATTCGGACGGACAGCCGTCCCCAGATTTGAATCCTCCTCCTGATAGACCGCCTCGTTATTCAGGTCCACCAGCTTCCCTGCAAAATCGACCCGCTCCAGCAAATGGTTTTGCGTCAGCAGCAGTCCTGCGCCAGAGTCGGACAGCATGTATTGAATGCGCTCCTGCGGGTATTCCGGGTCGATGGGCACATACGCGCCGCCGGCTTTCAGGATGCCGAGGATGCCGACGATCATGTCCAAGGAACGGTCGGTCATGATGCCGACGAGCTGATCAGCCTGGACCCCTTCGGCCCGCAGCGTCCGGGCAAGCCGGTTGGCCCGCTTGTTTAATTCTTGATACGACAGCTGCTTGTCGTCCATGACAACCGCGATATGCTCCGGCGTCCGCATGGCTTGTTCTTCGAACAGCCCGTGAATCGTCTTCTCGCGCGGATAGTCCGCCGACGTATCGTTAAAGGACGTCAAAATCATCTGCTTCTCTTCCTCAAGCAGAAGAGAAACGTCCGCAATGGTTTGCTGAGGCGCCCGAACGATCTGCTCGGCAACGGTGAGCAGCTGCCGGACCATTCTTTGTATTTCCTGCCGTTCGAACAAATGAATCCGGTAATCGACATGCACCAGGAGCTGCCGGTCGTCCAACATTTCAACGATATGAAGGACGAAATCGTTCACTTCATCCCCGCCAAAATCGTAGTCCGTATGAATTCGGACGTCGTCCAAGTCGACCCAGCTTACCGGCCGGTATTCCATCGAAATGCCGAACAACCGCTGAATATCCTTGTTGCGGTGGATATCCCGCAAGTCTTGAATCAATTGATTGTAAGGGTATTTCTGATGACGCAAAATGGAAAGCTGCTCTTTGGCCACGCTTTGCATGAAAGCGGTCAAGCCGGTGTCCGGTTCAACGAAAGCCCGGGCCGCCGCCGTACTCACGAACATGCCGACCGTATTTTTTTCTTTCTTCGATGCCCGGTTGGCGAAGGAAGTGCCGATGACCACGTCCTGCTGATTGGTGGCTTTATACATGTAAATGTACGTCGCAGCCATAAAAAATTGAAACAGGCTGATCTTATTTTCTTGGCAGTACGATTGGATTTCGTTATAAAGACCGTCAGGGACGGTAAAATGCTCCCTTTTCGCTGCAGTGCTTAACGACAAAGGATTATAGGGTTTCAGCCCGGTAAGCTCGGGCAAATCGGAAAATTTATCGACCCAATACGCTTTATCTTTCTGAAACCGCTCGGATTGCTCATAAGCTTGCTCGGTCTGGATATACTCGATATAAGAATGTTCTTCGCCAAGCTTGGGTTCCTGTCCGCGAATCATATCGATGTAATATTCCGTCATCTGGTTTCCGAACAGCACCATGGAAATACCGTCGGAAATGATATGATGAACCTTCGTATTCAACCGATACTCTTCGTCGCTGACTTTAAGAAACAGAAAGTGAAAGAGCTCCGAATGAAACAGCTCGAAAGGTGTCTGTTTGTGACGCTCCAACCATTCCTCCGCTTGGGCCAAACTATCAAAATCCGACAGATCCAGGACCTCGAATTCCTTCTCCTCGTAAGGCACGACATATTGCTTAGGTATGCCGTCCTCAGACGTAATGCGGATCCGGAAAGCATCGTATTGCTCAATCACCATATTGATGGAGCGCTTGAACGCATCGATGTCCATTTTGCCCTTCATCTTCACGGTGCCCGAGAGCAGCGATACGGACGTGTTCGGATAAAGCAGTTCGGTATACCAAATCCTTTGTTGAGCGTTCGTTAAAGGAAGTAACTGTTTGTCATTCACGCATCTTCAACTCCCCGTGTAGTATACAATCCAGTGTTTTTGAGTTCCAATCCCATTTATCTAAAACATCATCATTTTCCTGTTTTTTGGGTAAATGCCACGATTTCTTCCGCCTTGACAATGATCCGCTCGCCCACCGTGGCCAATCCCTTGCCGAGAAGATACCCTTTTCTTCGCTTGGTCACCTCGAAATATAGATCCAACCGGTCCCCGGGTCGCGCCAAGGAATGCATCTCGACTTGGTTAAGCGAGGATAAAAAGGAAATGCCTTTTTCATCGATCGCAGCAAACGCGCTCAACTGTGCTAATGCTTCAACGACAAGCGCATGAGGCATGTACGGGCAATCTTCAGAAATGAACCATTCATTCCACGTAACATTCTTGTAGGCTTTGGCATAAACGGACTGTTCAGCTTCGACAATCCGATCGATCATAAGAAAGGGAGCGCGATGAGGCAGCACATCTGAAATCTGGAACATGGGTTATTCAACTCCTTGCGAATCATGTCCCTGCCATTTGCGAACAGCCAAGCATACGTTGTGACCGCCGAATCCGAACGAATTGCTTATTGCGGCCTCGATTTCCCGTTCCTGAGCTACATGCGGCACAAAGTTCAATTCCGGATCTTCCGGATCGTCGCAATTTAACGTAGGCGGCACTTTGCTGTTAACGATGCTTAATACGGTGGCAATCAGCTCAACGCCGCCTGCTCCGCCCATCAAATGCCCGGTAATCGATTTGATGGAGCTAATCGCCAAGTTCGGAGCGTGCTCGCCGAACACCGTCTTGATCGCATTGATCTCCATTTGATCGTTGAACGGAGTGCTCGTCCCATGCGCATTAATGTAGCCGACCTCTTGCGGGGACAGTCCTCCGTCCTTCAAGGCGATTCGGATAGCTTCCGCAGCGCCGAACCCTGTCGGATCGGGAGCGGTGATATGGTGCGCATCCGTCGTGCAGCCATAACCCACCAATTCGGCCAGAATAGGAGCCCCACGCTTCAACGCATGCTCCAGCTCTTCAAGCACGACGATTCCCGCGCCTCCGCCGATGACAAATCCGTCGCGATTGCGGTCAAACGGACGGCTCGCCTTCTGAGGTTCATCGTTGCGCCTCGACAGCGCGTGGATATTGGCGAACGACGCCAAATCCAGCAGGCTGAAATTCGCTTCCGAGCCGCCTGCAATCATAACGTCCGCCGTGCCGTACTGAATCGTACGCAGCGCCTCGCCGATCGCATTGCTTCCGGTCGCGCACGCCGTAACGACGGCATAAGACGGGCCTTTTGCCCCCAACGCGATTGATATTTCTCCCGGCGCGGAATTGATCATCATCGATGAAACGTAATACGGGCTCACCCGCTTGGGACCGCTCTGATTGAGCTTATTGTAATTCTCTTCCACCACATCCAAGCCCCCGGCTCCCGATCCGACGACGACGCCGACGCGCGGAGCGTTGGTTTCATCGATGCGCAACTGCGCCTGCTCCACGGCTTGCTTGGCGGCCGCCAAAGCAAACTGGGTGAATTGCGCCACTTTGTTCGCATCCTTCTTGCTCATGTACTGCAAAGGATCGAATCCCTTGACTTGCGCTCCAATTTTTGTCGGTATGTCTTTCGTATCGAACACGGTGACAGGACCGATCCCGCTTTTCCCCTCAATGAGCGATGTCCAGAATTCATTCACATTCAATCCTACCGGTGTAATTACCCCTTGTCCCGTTACCACTACGCGTCTCTTCAACACGATCCCCACCTTCTGTCGCAGTCTTCTAGCTCGTTATTGTTCATAAACCGGAAAGTCGCCGTAAATATGCTGGATCTTATCGTGCACATCCTCGATCGCCACAGGAACGATCACCACGACCAGCTTGTTCGCTTGATACTGGGCGAAAGCCAAGCGCAGCTTCTCGCTCAACTCTTGCTTCTCTTGAATGACGATTTGTTCCACGTAGTCATGCCGCATGACGTTCATGTGCTCGAGTGGCATTTCCGATACGAACCGGAACGGCTCTCCCGCAAGATCCAGTTGATTCAGCTGATACTGCAGCCAGCCGTAGCCTCCGTTGTTCATCACGATGTAGATGAGCGGAATGCGATACCGGACAGCCGTAATCAGATCGGACTGGAACAGGTTGAAGGCCCCGTCCCCCACAAGCGCCACTACGGGACGGCTGTCGGCCAGACTTGCCCCGACGGCTGCGGCTGCGCCGAACCCCAAGCTGGTTTGATCGCTGGGGACAATGGAAAAACGATTCTCTGTAAACCGGTAATACGGGTAAAAATAAGACCACATATCCTGAAGGCCGTTTTCTTGTACAAGGATGCAATCATCCGGAAATTCCGTCTGCATGACATCCAGCACTTCCGATACATGAATATGAGGCATCGTTCCGACTTGACGGATATACGCCTCTTTGCTGCGGAACGCTTCTTCTTTACAGCTTGCGATTCGAGCGAGCCAATCCCGATCGGGTTGACGATGGAATCGCGACAACCAGTGCTCGACCGCCAAGTACCCGTCTCCCAGCACCTTCACGCCACGGTACTGATGCGAGAAGTCGTCCAAATGGACATTCACCTGAACGATCGGCGTATGCGTGAGCACCACATCCCACTCGAATGTCGCCGTTTCCTCCAACCGGCTGCCCAGCGATACAACGACATCGGCTTCCTGCCAAATGGCTCGCATGCTTTTATCCGTATATAGACCCGCTACTCCGCAAAATAAAGGGTGATCCTCATCAACCGTTCCTCTGCCTGATGCGGTAGTAAAAATGCCCGCACCCAATTTGACGGCCAACGGCTCAATAAGCCCTTGTTCTCCCGGTTTCATCCCTCCGCCGACCAGAAGCACCGGTTTACTTGCCTGCGATATCGTATCCCAAGCGGTGTCGAGATCGCGGTTCGAAGGGGAGCTGCTCAATCTTTCCAGCGGTTGGAACGGAAGGTCTACCGCCACGGCTTGATCCGCGATGTGTTCCGGCAGTTCAAGATAGACCGGACCCTTTCCCCCGTTAACGGCCATAAATGCCGCTTTCTCCAATGCCCATACCAACCGGTCCGGATGCTCGACCCGATACGCCCATTTCACCAGAGGCTTGACCAACGAAAGCTGATCCGCTTCCTGAAAAGCTTTCGTTCCCAGCTTATTACTGCCGGTTCCAAGCGCAATTAACAACAAGGGGGCTCCCAGATGATGTGCTTCCAGCAATCCCGTTACCGTATTGGTCAGAGCCGGTCCTTTCCCCACAACGCATACACCCAATTGACCGGATGTCAGCGCATAACCGGAGGCCATGAATAAACTGTTCCTTTGATCTTTGCAAATGATCAGACGAATGTCCGATGACTGAAGCGAGGACAACACTTTCAAATCGTCGCTCGGCAGACCGAATATCGTTTCCAGGCCTAGAAATTGAAGATAACGGACGATGACGTCCCAGGCCCCCATACTTGTTTTCATACTTCGATCCTCTTTTCGGCAAGGAATTCCGCAACAACCTCGGAAATCAAAATCGGTTTCGAGACCAGCTGCATATCGTAGAAAATATAGTTCGACATCGTTCCGTACCCGCCGAACGCTTTATTGCCTTGCTCCACGTCCTCCAACGTCTGGTTGATCGTCAGCGTATGTTTTTTGCGCAGCTTGTCAACCAAATGCTCCGAGCCGTACAAGCTGCACCCCATGGCGCGTTCGCTGAAGTAGCTGGAACCGATCAACTTCATGAGCTGCTCGTCGTCCGGGTAGCTGACCACATTGAATACCGGAGAGAAGTACTCCGCAATTTCCAGCCGGTCTTCCAGCTTGCTGTATAAAATCGTCGGCTCCATCTTCTTCGTGCGAAAATCAATGCCTCCGCCATAAATGATGTACTTGTCGTTATTGTTAAAATACTCCGACATGGCCGTCAGGATATCTTTATAAAAAATAGGAGAATAGTTGGCGTTCGGATCGTCATTGGCTCCGAAGGTCAGTGCTTCCACTTTTTCCAGCAGCAGATTTTTGAAGCTTTCCGCGATGCTTTCGTGGGTTAAGATAATATCCGGTCCCAGGCAGTCTTGTCCGGAATTGAACAGCCTCATCCGAATCACATCGTCGGCAGCCAGCGATAAATCCGCGTCAGGACCAATAATGAACGGATTGATACCTTGTCCGAAAAAGATATAGAGCTGTTCCCTACTCATCTGCTTCTTGATTTGTTCCGCATTCTGATAGGTACCGGTAAACACGACAATATTGGCTTGGCTGACGGAATTCGTCATAAATGCCTTTTGACTTACTTTAAGATTGCTGATGGGCAGCTGATGCACCTCTTTCAGCTTGTCATGCAGCAGGCTGACATATTCCGCGACGTGCGAGGAAGCTCTGAATTCGATTCGGTTTACAAACAAAGAAGGAATGAGCAAATACAGCGCATAGGAATACAAAATCACGTTGGAAGGCATAAAGACGGCCATCGAATCCTGGCAAGCCGGACGATACGTCTCTACTTCCCGCATAGCGCCTTGCAAGGTTTTAATCGTGGAATCGATCTCGGCATTGGCTGCCCGATAGGACGAAATATTGGATAAAATACTTAAGATTTCACTTCGATGGGTCGTCAAATAATCCACGCATTTTTCAATGCTTTCGTGTCTTTCAGTAAACACAGTATTTTCCTTCGTTCCCAGATTGGTCGTCATTGCTTCGCTTCCCTTCATTTTGTTTTTTTGGGATATGGATGTTTATCCATTACACTTCTTGCACCATCACCCGTTCCTGTGCCATCCGCTCAAGCTGCAGCCGGTCGAGCTTTCCGTTCCGGTTTAGAGGGAACTGGGTGACAAGCAGCAGAATATCGGGATACATGTATGTAGGAAGCATCCGATTGATATTTTTGCGGAGCTGAGACAATTCTTGCGTCGATTCGCTTTCGACGAATACGACGAGCAGCGTGCCTTTTTTTTCATCGTCCAAGGGAACGACACAAGAGCGATAGCCTAACCGGCTAATCTGATTCTCGATGTATACGGGAGAGAACGTATATCCCATTCGGTTGACGGATTTGCCGTTCCGGCCGATCACATGCAGGTTTCCTTCTTGCAGAAAGCCCAGATCGCCCGTCTTGAACCATCCGTCTTGAATGACCGAGCGGGTGAGCTCCTCCTGATGGAGATATCCCTCCATACATCCGGGCGTACGTATCCAGACTTCGCCGACTTCACCTTCAGCGCGCTCGATGCCTTTTTCGTCCCGAACGCTAATCTCTACTCCGGGAAGAGGTCTGCCGCAGCCTTCGGGATTTTCCAGCGTTCCCATGGCGACATTGCCAAGCTCGGACAATCCGTAGCCGTTCAGCAGGCGGTGTCCGAATACTTCCCCGAATTTCTCCTCCAGATCCTTCGTCAAAGGCGAACCGCCAACGCACCACATGCGCACCGAGGTATTTTTCACTTGTTCCAATTGATCCGGCTTTCTTAATAACATACGAATAAAGGCGTAAAAAGCAGAGGGATTTGCATCAACGACAGTAGCTTTTTCTTTGATCACACTGCTGACGACACTCCAGAGATTCTTATGGTTGCAAATGATCAAGGAGCATTGCGTCAACCACCACGAAAAAATAAGGGAGATTCCGTAAAAATGGGAGAAAGGAACAATTGGGAGAAAGCGATCGCCAGGCACGTACTTCATGGCTTGCACGGATGACCTTATATTGTCCATAAATGTGCAGCCCGATTTCACAATGCCTTTAGGCTTGCCTGTCGTTCCCGAAGAGAAAAGAATCAGTGCATCGTTCATCTCCATCCACTTATCGATATGAATCGGCGAAGAGCTTACTTCCCCGGCCCAATATTCGTAAACCGCCTTCTCCTGAATCATGCTTTCGATGATTAAAATCGTCGCTTCCGGAATATCCGGCGCAGCATCGGTGAGAATGCAGTTGGCCCCGATGTCCGCATAAATTTGACCCAGCTCGTCCGCCTGGATTTGCTCATCCACCACGGCGATTGAAACCGCAAGCTGGCACAAGGAAAATAGCGTCACCACGAACCAATACGAATTGCCCGATTTCAGGATGACTCTGTCACCCTCGGAAAGTCCTCGAACGCCTAACATTCGAGAGAACACTTGCACATCTTTTTCAAACTGATCCTTGTTATAGGTATGGCGAGGAGTAATGATCTGACTTTCGGATTGAGCAACAATCAATATTTTCCACTCCTTGATGTATTGTCGATGGTCGAATGATTGACTCATGTTTACGACTGCTTAAGAGGACTCCTCCTTTTCTTCAAAATTACATGCCGACAATGTGGTAACCGGCGTCTACATGAATCACTTCTCCCGTGATTCCTCTCGAAAGCCCGGAGAGCAGGAATAGTGCCGTATCCCCGACTTCGGAAGCGTCGATGCTCTTGCGGAGCGGCGTTATTTCTTCGATCTTTTTCAACATCGCATTAAAATCTTTTATGCCGTAGGCGGCCAAGGTACGAATCGGACCTGCGGAAATCGCATTAACCCGAATGTTATATTGCCCCAGGTCATTGGAAAGGTACCGTACCGAAGCTTCCAGCGACGCTTTCGCCACCCCCATAACATTGTAGTTTTTAATGGCGCGTTCGGCCCCGATGTAGGTCATCGTAACTATGCTTCCGCCTTCCGACATCAACGGATAGATTCTTTGGGCGACCGCTGCCAATGAATAAGCGCTTACTTCTTGTGCAATTCGAAAGCCTTCGCGCGAAGTTTCGACAAACATCCCGTCCAAATCCTCGCCCTTGGCGTAGGCCACACTGTGAACGTATCCATGCAGGACACCGACACTTTCCTTCAAAATTTGCCCTAAAGCGTCAATTTCTTCGTCGACGGTCACGTTACAGGCATAGGCCTCGGCTCCGGGCAAGGTCGCAATCAGACTGCGGACCCGCTCTTCCACCCGCTCGTTTTCATAGGTGAAAATAAGCTTTGCCCCTTGACTTGCCAAGGATTGCGCCGTTGCCCATGCGATGCTTCGATTATTGGCAACACCCATAATCAAAATGTTTTTTCCAGCTAACAGTTGAGAAGCCATACCGACTCACCTTCCAATGTTGAGATGATATCCTTGTCATTTCAAGGAGTTGAGAACCACAATCAATGATTTGAATCATTTCCACCATGAACCTTTTGATATAATATTTACCATAATAGCACGAGGAAATTAATTTGAAAACTGTTGATATACATCTTTTTTTATAAATTTTGTTAATTTAAATAAATATTAGGTCTATAGATTCATATCAAAAGTGATACGTTAATCACACCACATTCAATGAAGCTTGGGGCCTAAGCGAACACCAGACTTTATTTTACATTTATTTCAAATCATCGCGCTCTAAAGCTCCAATATGACAGAATCATGCAGCCCTGCAGCTTTTTCGACAAGGCTCCTCCAGCTCGCCGACTGCCGGCAGTTTATCCGACGCAAAATATGTTCGCAGCTGCTATTGTCCGTTTGCAACCTCCCACGTCATAATGATCGCTTCTTGAGCGGACATTCATCAGCTAGCCCGTTCTTCAGATAGGTTTACCATCATAAACCTTATATAATAATTTTTACCATGATGGTATGAGATAATTAAAACGAAAATTATTTAATATAAAAGTTTATAAATCCAAGGACTTAAGGCCTGATCTAAAAGCAATAAATAAAGAGCATCGTGTTTATTAATCGACCTTTTTAGACACAAAAAACTGCCCCCTATTCTATAAGGAGCAGTCTGCTTACGAGATGATCATTTTTATTCATGGTCCGTTTTACTGTCTATCCAAATCTTTTTGGAGCGTAATATGACTTTCTCTCATCTTGATATTTTCTCATGTCGTGCTTGTATACCCATCCGGTATAAGCTTCTCATCTCGATTATTCAAAAATCCGTCAAGTGGTTTCCTGAACTAAAATCTGATC
Organism: Paenibacillus sp. A3; assembly: GCF_001399685.1. Lineage (GTDB taxonomy): Bacteria > Bacillota > Bacilli > Paenibacillales > NBRC-103111 > Paenibacillus_G. Next base: position 5,344 of record NZ_JTHN01000008.1, on the reverse strand, counting down.
GCCTCTTCGAATTAAGCATAGCGATACCGTTCTAAATTTCATTTTAAAAGTCCCAATTATCAGATTTAACATTCAAAATCCGTGTTGTTAATCTTGTTATATTGTTCAATTAGTTCCCTATAAACTTCTTCGTTTTTATTTAATATCCATTTAAATAGTGGCTTTACTTGCTCAAAAATATATGGTTTAACTCTATAAGGTATGGCTTTTCGAGTCGCTTCATCTTCAACCAGATGTTCATAGAATCCTACACAAACTGCATTCCATATATAATAACTTCGTCTTTCTTGATTAAAGCACCATTCCGCGTAGTTATAAATTTTGTCAAGATCTTCAATGTCGTTATTTTTGTGCGATTGAACAACTCTTCTTCTCAGTTGAAATATTAGGGAATATATATTCTCGTCTCCGTGTAGAAAGGTAAATCTAATATCATAAAATAACTCTAACGCTTTCTTTCTCCAAGCGCTCAATGTTTATCATCCTTAAAAAAAGTTTATACTTAAGCTTCATGATTTCTTTGATCTATATTCATTAATAACCACTTGATCTATTGGCGTAGTGGATTCCGGTATTGTAAAAGGATCAAAAAATCCATATTCAGCTACTTCTTCATTGTCCGGTTTGATCTCTCCATCAGTAGCATTTGCACGATAGACAATAGCCGTGTAGTACGTTTCGGCACCGCTTCCAGATTTCTTATAAAATTCCTTGCCCGAAAAAACTTTATAAAAATCGAATTTGACAATATCCATGTTCAGCTCTTCTTTCAACTCTCTTTTCATTGTTTCTTCAGCGGTCTCCCCCAGTTCCATCAAACCACCGGGAAGCCCCCACGTATGATCAAAATATTTCACAAGCAAAATAAAGCCCTCTTGATTCGTTATGATTACCGTCGGACGAACAAGCAATAAGGGTAGATCGCCTGCCCGCTTTCTAAGCTCCTGCACATACGTCATTTTCTAATGCTCCTTCACAATTAAAATAGGTTTTTGTTAAATCTGACTTAGCCGGTCATGGTGAACACAGTGTTAAGCTTAATTATGCTAAAATAACGAATTTCTTATCTGTCAATTTATTCAACTTCTTCAATACGATTTTATCGCAATACATTAATGTAAGGTTCTGCCCGTCGTTAAAATAAATGAATTGTTTATCCCTATTCCTCTTCAGAGCAAGTTTTCCAAGCTTCTTAAATAAATCAATATTCACCCAGTCATCATTCATTTCAAGTATCCAATTATAGTGATGGCCATCTAAATCAAATGATATCTCGGCTTCTTGTTCATCAAAATCAACATTACTTTCTATGTTCTCTAATGGTAATTCACCCTTGGCTAAGTTAACGAAATCTTTTAGCAATATTGTATAGATATCCTCGTCTTCAATACACTCAGCATCAAAACTCCACACATCATAAGACATTCGAATTTCGTTCTCATTTTCATCTAATAAATCAGCACCGATTATGGTTAAAAGTAAATAAAAAGGATCTTCCTCATAGCTTTCTTTATCAAAATGAACTAGCAAGTTATTGATTAAAGTGCCGGAGTTATCTGTAAAAGTAATTCCTAATCCAAGTAAAACATGAATTTGTTCTTCTAGTGTTGGATTAGTTTTCTTAGCTCGTTTAAAGAAATGAACCATCAGCACTTATTCCCCCATAATCAATGATTTGCATCCCATTTATATATCTTATATCCCGAACTCTCTGACTAACGTGGATTTGCCGCTGCCTTTCCAAAATCCTCCTCCCCCATTCTAGCACACTTTTTGACGATGAAAGTCCTTATTTTGTCAAGATAGGCTTCTGGAGTGTAATAACAACGAACATGGAAAACGGGAGGAAAAAATCCGATGACGGAATCAGCGCAAGAGTCCTTGTCGATCGAAGAAATCGAATCGAAATTGGGGGTCGTATTCACCGCTAGCTATAAACAAATGCTCCAGGACCTTGCAAACAGCGATAACCGCCGGCTGAAAGAGTACCGGCTAGAGGATTTTAACGGATACACGGAGTGGTCGATTCGATTCATACGACCGAACTCATCCTATATGGATAGTATCGAGACGGTGAACGAATTGGTCCCGGAACCCTACACAATCATTCCATTTGCTTGGAGCGTAAGTAGCGGCAATTGGCTCGTGTTCGACTACCGAAAGGCGAATGCGGAGCCCCCAATTATGTATATCGATCATGAAATCGCGGTAGTTAAAAAGGATGCGGAAGAATGCGCCCGGGAAGTCAATAAAACGGAAGAAGAAGTGTTAGAGGAAAATTTGACCGCTTTATGCGGGTCATTTGAAAATCTTGCGAGCCGCATTGAAACTGCAGGCAGACTAGTCGCGAGTTTGGCGAATAAATGGCAAAGGCCCAATTTCATCAAAAAAACTGGGCCCGCGTGCATTCAGGCAAGCTCTTCCTGCACAATTTCAATTTTATCTCCCTTGTTATTTACGATATCTATACTGAGCGCATCATATCCGTTGCGCTTCGCCTCGTCAAAATCGATACGTTCGCCGCTAATCAATTCGAGCTGCCCGTCTTCGTCCACATCATCCGCAAATTCATCGTCCCAATCGACATTATAGAAAGCCGTGATATAAATCTCAAACGTATCCTCACCATCTTTGCCCAGATAGGGCAATAAGTGCGTTCGGTTATTTTGCTGCTCGGCCGTATAGGTATCGCACAGCATGGCATTATAGCCATGTTTGCAACCGTCGAACAGAAGGTACCGTTCACCGTCAACCGGATCTTCGGCAACAATCAATTGGGGAGCGAAATCGGTCATCACAATCATATCATCCATCAGCTCGCCGTAATAATAAATACGAAACTGGGTACGGCCCTCTTTTGTCTGCAATTTACCTGTCCATTCTTGCTCCATCCATTTTTCCGGTTTTTCAGCTATGGTAACTCCTTCGAGATAAGCTGGTCCAGTTCGATGCGATTTTGGGTTAGACATATGCCGCTTTCCTTTCCGGGATCTGATTTTATGTACCGACAACTCTCTTTACCTATTCCTCTCACTCATGGCCAATTTCATCGCATTCGAATAAAAATCTCGAAAGGCCTCTTCTGTAAACTTAACCTTTTCCCCATACGGAAACTGACCGCTTACGGCCAGCAACACGTCATATAACCCCAAATGAGCCCAATCCCACATAATCGAATTGTAGGCCATCATAGGGTTGTATAAAAATTGTCTCATTTCTTTGACAAAGTTTCGATCCAGCCCTTCATTTTCCAAGAGCCGGTACACTTTTTCTTTATCCTCGTCTGAGAACTCCGTATCCAGAAACTCCTCACAGATGAAGCTCCAAGTATCCACCCTCGAAACAATAGGGATATTATTGCTTTTCGCAAACAATTTCAGGCTTTCTTTATGTACGGCTGAGACAAAAAGGACTTCGTCGCTCTTCAATCTGACTTCGGGAGGACATCTGGCGATCAAAATTTCAGAAATATCTTCCGAAGCGACGCTGCCATGGGGATATATGCTGGACGCTTGAAATGGGTAATTTTGAAAGTGTACCTGATTTTCAATAAATTGAACATCCTGCATGGGACTCACCAGTTCATTCGTTGTGCCAAAGATTGAATGTGAGCAGTATGATGCTTGTTATGCCAAATAAATCTTTGGATCGCGACATCCACAGTGATCCAGCCAAGGACTTCGGTATTGAATCTTCTATCAAAATCGGCTGGTTTCAGACCATGAATTGTATTGATTAGCCGATGATGAAGCGCCTCTAAAAGCATAAGGGAGATTTCTATCGGGGTATCCTTATAATCGGTAAGCTCGGCCCATAAATTCGGGCGATAAGAACTGGCCATAGGCTCATCTTCGGTTAAAGCTCGCTTGAATCTCAAGTATGCGTTGATATCGTTATCGGCCATGTGATGAACCACCTGCTGTACCGTCCAACCGCCAGAACGGTATGGAGTTTGAAGCTGATCCTCATTGAAGTCTTTCACAATCTTCCGAAGTGAAGGAACAATATCTGCAATTTCTTTCGTGTAATTCTTGCGTTCCTCCTCTGACGTGTTCGTCACTGGGTTAAACGGACCGATTGGATACCGCAAAATGTCTTCATTCATCTTCTGATTAACCTCCTTATAAAATATTCGATGCCCCCGATTTAAGAGCCTCAGGATCTGCTCCGAAAATATCCTTCTTACTTATTCGTTTCTTCACCTATATATTCCAACAACTCTCCGGGCTGGCAATTCAACGCTGCACAAATCTTATCGATTACCTCCAATGATACATATTCGTTGGTGTTCAATTTCGCCATGGTCGCAGATGAAATCCCTGTCCTCTTCATTAATTCCTGCTTCTTTATATCTCGATCGATCAGTAATTTCTGTAACGGCTTGTAGCTTATCATCTTGTTATCCTTTCAATAATCTAAACTTTTTTTCAATTATAGCGATTAAAATTTAATTTATCAAAATTATTTTCGCGTTCTCTTGAAATTATAATTCAATATGTTAAATTAATATTTAACAAATTAAATATTAATTCGTCATTATAAAGAATGGAGGTTTGGATTGTGCTTGAATTTGACCTAGCTTTTAAGCAGTTTATAACAAATCGAACCGATGTGATAGGCAAAACTTCTTTAAAGGACTTAGGTAAGTACAACGAATTAAACAGCTATTGCATTAAGCTATTTAAAGATATCTACAATCAATTGCCTGATGATTCCAAAATGCTGCTGTACGAATATGAATGCAAATCCAATATCCTGCAAGGGCTCGCAGAAACTGTTATGTATGAGCAAGGCCTAAAAGACGGAGTTTCCTTAAGTAGACTCTTGTCCGGCGGTTGAACCGCCGGATTTAACTGTTCTTCCATTAATCCTTACCGACTTAAGATCCGATGGTACGATTAGTGAAGGCTTATTTGCCTGATTTTACTTCCCCTAATTGGTAGACCAAGCATCCTTTAGGCTGCCTAGAGTAAATATGGCACAGTAAGTAAAAAAATTCTCGGGTTAATTGGAGAATGAATGAATTTTTTCTGCTTCATGGTTATTAATATACATAACTTTATAATTTAGCTTATTCTCAGTTGGCTTAAGGTGAAAATATAAACGAATCTTAACACTTTCGCCTGGCATAAGATTAGTCTCTCGAAGTTCAAACCAATGCCCGTTCCAAATACCTGGCGATCTCTGAGAAACACTGATTTTTCTATCTCCTAACAAAAGAAAATTATCAATGCAAATATTCTTTATGGTTTCAGAACAATTCCTCATCTCAACTTCAATAGTTAATAAATAATTGTTATATGATATTTCATGACAGAAAATCAAAAGTTCGTTAATATAAGGA
>NZ_JTHN01000079.1 GCF_001399685.1 Paenibacillus sp. A3 | reverse complement strand
AGGGACCCGGCAACGTCGATAACGGAACTCGCGAAGGCAACAAGGGACCCAGCAACGTCGACAACGGAACTCGCGAAGGCAACAAGGGACCCGGCAACGTCGACAACGGAACCCGCGACGGTAGCAACGGAACTGGCAATGTCGACAACGAGCTGGACGATGTTCCGCAAACAGGGGATAACAGCGTATCGCCAATCTTCTATATGGCTTTGGCGCTGATGTCCTTGATTACGATCGGACTCTGTCTGCTCGATAGAAAGAAGAAAAAGCACATCCAGTAACCGGAAAGGCGGTAGGAAAATGAGTAAAATCAAAAAATTTCTTATCGCCGTTTCCTTCCTTCTGTTGATATTTTCTCTTGCCACTGTTGCGAGAACTCTCCTGCGGGATTACGCCGAGCAACAGCAAATGGAAGATATTGCAAAGGTTTGGGAGGAAGAGTCGGACAAAGGCGGAGGGGAGGTAATCCCCTCCGCTTTGATTACGAAGGTGCATGAGCCGGTCTTGCTTCCCGAATTTCGAGAGCTTTACGAGAGAAACCCGGACATCGTCGGTTGGCTGAAGATTGACGATACCCGAATTAATTACCCGATTATGCAGAACCCACAGGATGCGGAGTACTATCTCAATCATGATTTCGATAAAAATGAAAACAAAAGCGGCCTCCCCTTTTTGGACGCGCACAGCCGGATCAACGGTTCGGATATTTTGCTGATTCACGGACATCACATGAAAAGCGGCTGGATGTTTGCAGATTTGTTGAAGTACAAGAAAGAAAGCTTTTATAAGGAGCATGCTACATTCCAGTTCAGTACGCTTTACGAAAAGGAAGAGTATGAGATTGTCGCCGTTATTGAGTCAGAAGTTTATCGCAAATCAGACGACGTTTTTAAATACTACCAGATTGAGAAGGTAAGTACGCCCGCCGAGTTCGATGTGTATGTTCAAAACATCAAAAAACTCGCTCTTTACGACACGGGCGTGACAGCCCGGTATGGCGACAAGCTTATTGTACTGTCTACGTGTGAGTACTCGACCGAAAACGGTCGGTTAGCGGTGGTCGCCCGAAAGCGTAAATGACGATGTTGAAACACGGAGTCTTACTGCTTCATATCACGTTCTCCCTTGGAGGACGTGATTTTTTTTGAATAGCAGCCGCCGGTATCTTATAAACATTGTTGACATGACACTAAAAGGTGTCCTATAATCAAAATAGACACCAAAGGGTGGCCGATTTCGGATTGGAATTTTGGAATTTTGGAATTTGGAAACGCCGAACACCATTTTCAGTTTCGCACTCTATAAAGAAATAATAGGAGGAAAGGAAATGTCCTATATCGTTGATTTTAAAAATGTGTCTACGGTTGGTTTGGAGTCTTCGCCTGTAGTAGATGCGCTTGCTGGTTTACGCGCTAATGAAGCCCGTTACTTCATGAACAAGTACAAGCATGAATTTACGGTTATACCAGCTAGCGACAGCCAGGAGACCATTGATTATGTGAGCCGAATTTTGAAGGAAGAACGTGATATTGCGTTTGCGGCCAAACCTTTAGAAACGTCGCGTTTTCAAGTGGAAAATATCAAATGGGCCTTCGTCTTTTATGAGGATGGTCTAGTGGTCAACGTCATGTATACGGTTGATGACCCTAAGAAGCGGGCCGTTGGTTTTAAGCTTTCTGAGGGGATGGAGGTACCGAAGGAGTTAGAAGAGAAGTTTAAGTTTGCTAGACAGAAGTCTAAACTAGCTGGAACAATTCGAGGTTCGTTTTTTGTGATTAAAGGAGAATATTAAAGTAAGCAAAAGCGCAAGCACAGCGGTGGGGGACTGACCCCCGTTTGTGAGACAGGGATCAAATGAAACGATTCGATGGGGGCATTATCAGCGGGCGTTCCTTTGCGGGACATGCTCATGATAATGCCTTTTCCTTTTATAGCCTCCTGAGGCGGCAAGTTGCAGACGAGCACACAGTTTCATAAAATAGGTAGTTAATAGAATGGAGTTGAAACAATGGTACAAGAAGTAATCTCCTTGGTGTGCGGGACATGCGGCAGTTTATCGGAGCCAGTCAAGATGGAGAGTGAGTTTTTTGATATCGTTGGTTTCGAAAATGATGTTATGGAATGGTCTGATTACGAAAACGAAGTGCCTCCGCTAGATGCTCCCCATTGGGTACGGTCAGATCGCCCGCCTGTGCAAGGTCAGGTTAGAACAGTGAAAGTACGTCATCCTTTCCATATGAAGGCGGGAGAACCCTTTTGGATGTTATACACTCCGATATCTTCCAGTCTCAATGGGTGGGATTCTCATCCGGAAGAGATTGAGCATTCTGCTTTTGTCCAGTGTTCCATCGAATGTGTGCTTGAACGGAATGATTTAAAAGCGTGGTTGCGAGTTAAGGTCTTAGAGGTATGGATGATTAAAGATTTTAATAATCGTTTTCCGGCCCGAAATGGGAGTAGCGGGTACTTGGATGATTTCGAGATATTTGGGAACCCGTACATATTCCTTTACCGGAAATGGCTATTTATCAGTGCAGGCGCACAGGGAGATCTTGGCGTATGGGGACTCGTAAAACAAATGGATAGTCAGTACCATATGCTAGTATATGGAGATTGGGGCTTTCATAAAAACAATGCTTTTGGAGGCAACATCCTGTTACCCGGGCATCAAATTGAGGAATGGATCAAGCAGGCGATGCAGAATAATCGCTATGAGAAGGTAGAGTAACAGGATTATATCAGGAAATCCGTGCATGCTTCCGGTGCGTTTGTTGAAAGTCCCTCGACTATAATCAACAAGGGAGGGCAATATGTTGTTTAGGAAGAAAGAAACGCAGCTTGATCGAATAACAACCAAACTCGAAAAGGCCATGCGCAAAGACACGGACTTTTTGGTGTTTGGAGCATCCTCACACAAATACAAGGTTTATGAGAAGCTTACAGCAAAAGAGCTTGCGGACTGGCAAGCAAAAAATCAGGTCACGCTCCCGGAGCCTTATTCGCAGTTTTTAACGAAAGTCGGAAACGGAGGCGCCGGACCGTATTACGGGATTTATTCGATTGAAAAGGCCACTTCCTATACCGAAAGAAATGCACTCACTGCAAAATGCGTTCTGCACCCCAGAATGACAAAAGAGGAATGGAACCATCTAATCGAACCCTTGATTAATGATGAGGACATCTCCGACTCGGAATACGACGCCGCCTATAATATGGTGATGGGCGGCATGTTGTGCATTGGCACACAAGGCTGCGAATACGATATGTATCTCGTGCTTGAAGGAGAACACAGAGGGAAAATCGTTTATACTTCAGGTTTTTATCCCGATCATCCCTTTTTCTTTGTCTATGAAGACAATTTTCTGGACTGGTATGAGCGCTGGCTGGATGAAATTCTTTTGGATTATGATATCGCGTGGTTTGGCAGCAAAATGCCGGGCGATGAAAATGCGTTGATCCAGGTTTATCAAAACGCCCCAAACGAAGAAGTCAAATCAAAAGCGCTTGATGGAATGTTCAAGTTTAAGAAAATCTCGCAGCCAACCATTGATTTTTTAAAAAACGTTGCCGATCAAGGACAAAACGATCGCATCACAGCCATTCGGCTAATCTGCAAATCCTCTGTTGACACGGGAAGAGGCTATCTTCTCGAGCTCCTGCATTCGGATAGAAATGAGGATTTATTACACGCTTTACAGATTCTGAACTGGTATGGTAAATCTGTTGATTTATCGGAATTTATAAAAGTGATCGTGCAAAGTCTCGACAGGGTTCACGACCCGGAAACGTTACGTCATGTGGGGTATGTTTTGGAATCTTCCGGCGCGATTACAATCCAAAACTTTGCGCCCTTTTTGTGCCACGCCGACTCGAATATACAAACCGCCGCGATCTATGCCACACGCAGTTGCAAGGACAAATCGGATAGTTGGGAGATCATTGAACAGGTGTTAATGGGTGGCGACAAGGAGGTTGTGAAAAACTCTATTGTATTTTGGGGCATTATCCCCCATGAGAAGTTATTGCCTTATTATAAGGCTGCATGGCCGGAATATAAAAGCAATAATAACTTCAGGGAAAAATTTATAGAGTGTTTGAAAGAATTAAATTTGCCAGATGATTATTTTGACAAAGAATAATTTCACTACATTAGACAGGAGGAATTTTACATATTCCCTTAGCAGACGTGTAAAATAAAGGGACATGCGAACATTAATACGTATTTTTAAAATGGATACGTTGACGGATATGGCGAGATCAGCTGATGAAACACGCGGAAAGGCGGGAGACGATGAACCCATTGCAGAAAGAAGCGCTGGAAGAGATGATGACAGCGATTCATGAATGGTTTGACGAACAGGAAAATCGAATGGACGTGGAGGAAGCGGTCAAGCGCACCACGCTGCAAGCGGGGATCTTTCAATGTATTATGTTGGATTATCGGCCGGGCAGGACCAGCGTTAAGCATTTTAAAACGAATGCTGCGGGCAGAAAGTCAATGAAGGCGTCACCCTTTACGCGGGAGCAGGTCTTGCATGAGGTTCAGCCCCTGCTGGCAGAAATCGTAAAGGAGAAGCTGGACAAGCTGAAGACGTCGCGGCTGATCGACTACCGGTTTACCTTTGAAGGAACCTTCGCAACGACAGATGGGCCCGTGAAATTAACGGTGCTGGAAATTGTATATGAAGAGAAAAAGCGGCAGCTTTTGGAGCGAATTCAGTCCTATATCGAGGAAAAACTGGAGAAGGGCTCTTACCCGACAAAGCCGCTGGAAACCTTCTTTTTGACCCGTCATTTGCTTGACCCACATTTGTTTCACGAACCGGAAGCCGCAAAGGTGATTACTTTATTTGATCGGATTCAGGAGCTGAACAAAGAACGGGTGCAAGTGCTCGCGGAGCATCGAAGGAAAATCATCGGGGCCTTAACCGACTGGGCCGAGGCTGTATTCCTGCCACATTACTACGAAGTTACCCGTTCCGAATACGGGACCAATGAATATGAAATCAAGCCGGATGCGGCTCTGGCGAACATGGATGAGCCGAATCAGCCTGTCGACCTACTGTTGTACGGCGCGGTGATGATTCTTCGTTATAAGCCGAACTACAGTAAAATCAAGGGCCAGACTTTTCTGGAATTGGCGGCGAAGCTTGGCAGCGGCAAAGCCGTGCGCATGCTGAAGGAGGGCAGCGACAGCTTCTCGCAAGAAGACGTACGTTTGCGCCACGAGTTAGTCGAATGCAAGGCTAACGATGTTTTTTCCCTCATTACGGTCATTCTTCGCGAGGAAGAAGCCGGGGCGTACGAACGGGCGATTTCATTTATTCTCTCTCTGCTCCGAAAGGGCTTCCCGAAAAGCTACAAAATCAAGCTAAAATCCAGCGCGAGAGAGGTATTGCCTATCAAAGGGCTTGCCAAATCGGATACGCACCGTTTTTTTGCGAATGCGCTGGCTTATTCTGAGCTGCATCCGTTATTGGAGGAATACGCTCGTGAGGCGATGGAAAAGTTTGAATGGTACGAGGATACGGAAGACGAAAAAAGCGTAATGCCGGGCAGTTATGCCGTATTCGGGCTGGGACTTTCGGCCGAGCGGTATTTTCCGCTCGTCGAAGCTTACATGGCCCTCGTGGACGATGAGCATCAGCTGATGCATGACAAGTTCACGGCCGTTTTTGCCGAAACCCATGGCGTAACGGAACGTTCGACTTCCGCCTTGGTCGCCTGCCTACGATGCTCCCACGAATCGCTAAAGCTAAAGATTCAGCCGGAGCTGGAAAGCGAAGACAAGCTGTCGCTGTTGGTGCAGCATGTAGAGACCTTGCCGGATTACGAGGCCGAGCGGGTGCTGTATCCGATTTGGGGCAAGGCGGAGAAGCTGGCTACATTAGCTAGCAAGGCGCAGGGACCGCGCAAGGAGCTGCTGCTTCGTCTGCTAAGAGCGGCGGGTAAAGCCTGATGGTGGCTCGACGGTCTTTATTATGAAGCGTTCGCCGGTCGAATGGGTTGCCAGCACTTAGAGGGATTGGTTGGACATACTTTCGATGTTTGAATCTAGCGAAGCCTGCTTCTCCTGAAGCAGCCGTTAATTTGGCCAAGGTGATTTCAAAGCTTTCACCATTAGTCGGGTATATGATTGAATTTAACACGTGTGACAAATAAAAATTTAATGCTTAGAGGTAAGCCGGGAATCCCCCGGCCTTTTTTCGTTGCCGAAACTCCCAATGCGCTGAACCTTATCAGAAGTAACGGCGAAAAATTGTGTGGTCCTTTGTTCAGAGATTTTTCTTCAAAAGTTTCAAGGTTGAAGTTGAGAAACTTCTGGAATCCAGTGAGAGAAACGATGCGGACTAGGAGTCTTAGAAATGAAATCAAAAGTCAGACCGTAAGAGGAGGGGAATGCGTGGAGTTGATAAACGATCATTCCATCATTGAAGCTGTACTGAACGGCAATAAGCAGGCGTATGCGGGCATCGTCCGGCGCTATCAGAATAAACTTTACGGATTGTTCCGCAAGATGGGGTCTTCCGAAGCGGACGCTCAGGACCTGACCCAGGAGACGCTGATTAAAGCTTACCGCAAGCTGGCATCGCATAATCCGGCGCAGAGTTTTGCGGGGTGGGTTTATACGATCGCCATCAATTTGCAGAAGGACCGGGGAAGTCGAAAAAAACAGGATTCGTTGCAGGAAGACAGCTATGAACGCGAAACGCCGGAATCGAAGCTGCTGCAAAAGGAGCTACGTTCCGAGCTGGACCGTCTGCTGGAGACGCTGCCCGAGCATTATCGGCTCGTACTGATTTTACGCTACACTAACCAACTCAGCAATAGGGAGATCGCCAATATTACCGGCATGTCGGTCCGGCAGGTTACCAACGCTGTCTTTCGTGCCAAAATCAGTCTGCGAAAAATCGTAGAAGACAAGGAGGGGCATCACTATGACTTTCTGGGAGCGTACCAAAACGAAAAAAGTCAGTCGTAAAGCGGAGAGCGGCAAACCGACGATAGAGGAAAGAAACTGGGAAAATTCGCTATTTGTCCAAAACCTGTCGGATGAGTTTACCGACCGGGTGATGCTGGCGTTGGAAGGAATCGAAATCGAAGCGGTAAAGGCAGGCCATACGCACCAAGAGTCGATCGGAAAAATCGACCCGCAGGACGATACCTCCATTGTCGCCCAGATAAAACGCAGCCACGCCGCCAAACGTTCTGCACGCCTCAAAGTCTGGGGTGCAACGGCAGCCGCCGTCGTGCTTGTGGGCAGCACGCTGCTGTATACACAGCCCACCCTCGCCGGTATGGTGCGGTCGTTGTTTGCGAAGGATAGCTACGTGGACCATGGTATGAAAAATGTCCAAGAAACGGGATTGGTGCAGATTTCCGGCGTCAGCGCTACAGACCAGGGTTATATTTTGAAAGTCAACGAAGTCATTGCCGACTCAACCCGACTTATTATCGGGATTGACATATACGATACCAAAGGAAATGTCCTGATCGGAGAGATCAATTACAATAATACTGCTAAATTCAATGTCCACTATATCCAAAAGGGTCATTTTGGAGATGTTTTATATGATAAAAGTCAGGGGGGGAACAAGACGACCAACCGATTCGAATTCGACTTTAAGCGTCCTGTACTGGCCGACAAGCTGCAGCTTGATGTGCATATCAATGAACTGAGACTATATAAGGATAGATTGAAAGCGGAGCCTCCGATTAAAACGATAAAGGGGGACTGGACGATGAGTATAGAGGCTGATCTGGCCAAAGCCAAAGCCCAAACGCTGCTGACCGCGATTAATCAAACGTATGAGACTCCAGGTGGCATAAAGATCCACATGCAGGGGGCTACCCGGACACCGAGCGGCGGATCGCTTGAATTTACTACGAAACTGACTCCGGAAGCGGCCGGACGGGCGGCGAACGGACAAAGCGGATTCCATTATCTTAACTATCATCTAGAGGACGAACAGGGGAATTGGCTGGGAGATAGCTCTAAGTTCGACATCAGTCGCCTGTCCGAACTGGAACGTTGGAGCGGAGTGACCCAATGGTTCTATCAATATAATAATTTCGCCTACGACAAGCAGAAGATCCGGTTCGTGCTGGACAGCTATGTGATTCAGGAGAATAGTGGAGCATCGGTCACGCTCGACCCTGCAAAAATGTCGGCAGAACATCCCGCTAAATTTGAAGACTCGGGGGATAAGCTTCTGCTCAAGGGACTAAAAATCGGTCCCGGTCCGAATGCGAATGGGATCATTCCGCTTGGAGGTACAGTGAATAACAATATTATGGGGGATACCTGGGTTGCGATTGACGAGAATGGCAAGGAGTATTCCATGGGTGTTGCTGGAGGTATCTCGATCGATAGAACAGGTTTGGTCGAATTGAGAGATGCTTGCTTTGTCATCGAGGGGTTAGATACAATGCCCAAGCAACTGACTCTTAAACGCATCATGTTCAACCATCAGTATAGGGATGCCGACTGGTCCTTTATCATTCCGCAGTCTGGGACGAAAGGCGTCATTCCGGAATAAGCGTGCTCTGGCTCAGAACGGCACTCCACTTGCGGGTTCTGGCAGTCGTTGTGGTGATGGAGCTTCATGGGCAATATTGTTAACTTCATGAACGGAGGGAGAGCTTGCTTAAGTGGAATAGCGATGTATGGAGAAAGCTTGCAGGACCGTACGGATCTGCCGAGAACGTACCTGTGTTATTGCAGCAGCTCATGGGGCAATATAGCCAGGAGATTTTTGACGAACTCTTTCAGGAGCATTTGTTCCATCAAAATACGATCTATACGGCTACATACGCGGCGATGCCGTATTTGGCACAAATAGCATGCTCTACATCTGATGCGGAAGTGCGTAAAGAGCTGTTTATCAGTTGCGGTATAATCGAGGCAAGCCGTGATGGGCGCGATGAGGCGCCATTTCCGGGATCTTGGGCGGAACTGGCCGATGATGCAGGCAGCTCCGTTTGTACCGAATTGTATCGTGAATATATAGAGGCCATTGGTAAGCTCAAGGCGCTTACAAAGGAAGTATTCGCCTATACAGCCTATCATTCCATCGATGAGACGGAGAAACGTTATATTCTTGTCGCGGACGCTGCTTATCGGGGCTTGTATATCGTTGCCAATATGTTGATGACGTTTATTCACGGTGATGAGTATGTGGCCGTGTGTCCGGCCTGCGAGGAAGATGTATTCCTAAGGTCTAATGAAGATCATGCAGAAATCCTTCAAGCCTACGAACACGATCCCGTCTTTCACACTGGTCAGGAATCACATGTCATCGTTCCGGCAACGTCATTTGCAGATGAAGAAATACGGACATTAGCGGAGCGGGCGGAAGCGATCGGAGAGCAATCATTGGCCGGGCATCTGCATTATTTAGCGGGGGAAACATCATGTCCGTCCTGCCGTGAGAAAATTTCTATATGGCCGTCTTTACTTAGCACATTTACGATGTAGAGCTGCAAGTTAAGGGGGCGGGGAGAAACTAGGAGCTGTCACGCCGCGACAAGCTCCTTCTTTATTTGTCGGTTGGAAAAATTAACACTTGCTCTTCACCGTGATGGCTGGCGCTTCAGCTTGCTTGAAGTAAGGAAGTAATGAAATCAAGCCCAGGATCGCCAGAACGAAACCTACCCATAACGGAGAACGGAGTCCATATCCAGCGTCGATGGCCAGTCCTCCGATGGAAGAGCCGGCGACGACGCCGAGGCTAATAACGGACCCGTGAACGGTCGTAACCAGCGTGCCGGTCCCTGCAACGCGGGTGATGCGGGTCGACATCGCAGGATTAAGGGTCACTCCTGTTAGTCCAATCAGAATGACGGCAATGACAGAAACGTACGGACTGTGGGCATAGATTCCGAACATCATCAGCGCGGCAGTCAAGAGTACCAATCCTATGGTTAAGGTTGGCATCATATATCGATCGGCAAGTCTGCCGGTAACCAGGTTTCCTGCCACTGTCGCTATGCCGTATATCCCTAACAGAAGCGGAATCGTCGCTGTGTCGAAGCCGGAGAGGTCGGTCAAGATAGGCGCAAAATAACTGAATGCGGCAAACGTCGCGCCGATAATGAGAAGGCTGGTCGCATAGGCAGCCCATAGATTTGGATTTTTGAAGCTCGCCAATTCGCCGCGTAAACTAACGGACTGCGGCTTGGCCGCGGCGGGGATCACTTTCATGCCCAAAAGTCCGGACAGCAAAACCAGTACGACAACCGCCCAAAAACTGGAGCGCCATCCGAAGTATTGGTTGAAGAGCATCGCCGCGGGCAAGCCAAGCGCGGTAGCCACCATTAAACCGCCAAGGACGACGGAAGCGGCACGACCGCGATACTGAGGACTGACTAACTCAAAGCAAATGCCAAGCGAAACGCCGAAGCAAGCAGCGGAGGAAATGCCGGTAATGATCCGGGCAACCATCATCATCTCATATCCGAAGGCTAACGCGCCAAGTGTCTGACCGAAGAGGAATAGGGCCGAAATCCATAAGAAGGCCCTTTTCTTTGACACTTTGGACAAACCAATCGCTAGCAAAGGCCCCCCCACAATCATCCCCGCAGCATAAGCGGATATAAGATAGCCGATGGAAGCAATGGATACGTCAAATTCCTTCGATAGCGAAGTCATGATTCCGGCCACCGTGAATTCGGCTGTGGTCATGGAAAAGATCATCATTCCAAGTACGTAAATAGCAAACGGCATATGAATAACCTCCGGTTTTCGAATAAATTGTAATGATTAGTACAAAATTAAGCGTGCAATGCTTCTATGGGACTCCGTTCAAACACCCTTGCTTTTTTATTAATCAGTACAAAATTACCCGTAAAAAAGTGCAACGCTAGAATACGATTTCCAACGTTGCATTACCCATTTGAACGGCCCTTTCACGATTCTGAGCAGCGGCATTGAGTACCCGTAGTCCATAATAATTGCTTAGAAAGAGGCGGGCTAAATCTGTAGCCTGATGCGTCCGTGAGATTTCTCCCGACAGCTGCCCTGCCTCAATCGCCTGTTGCAGAGCCTGCTCCAGCAAGTCCACGTGTCGTTTGAATAGGCGTTCGACCGCCGGATCTCTTTGTGCGCGCTCCATGGCAGCATTGATCAGTAGGCAGCCTCTTCGGTTCTCGTTTGAAAAGTCCTCTTGGATCGCCCAATTGAGCAAAGCACGAAGTCGGTCTTTTATAGGTCCTTGCCGGTTAAGAATCTCAATCTGGGCTTGAATGCCGGTTTCATGGTAACGCAAGAGGGCTTGTTCATAAAGCTCGTGCTTGCTTCCGTAGGCATTGTATAAGCTTCCTCTTCCAAGACCGGTTTGTTTGCACAGATCCTCCGTCGAGCAAGCCTCGTAGCCATTTTCCCAGAACAATTCCATAGCCGCATCGATCACGGCGGTATCTTTAAACTCCCGCGGTCTTCCGCTTTTACTCACCTCATACCACTCCCTTCCTGCACGTTCTAATAAAAACATAATAATAATTTTGTACTGACCTGTCAAATATAAGCTTGGAACGGGTACCGTTCGAGTGCGTGCAAGTTTAGCTTGACAAGATGTATGGTTTTATGCCAAGTTACTGGTGTCGAAAAGGCTAAAAGAGCGCGAGAAGCGAGAAAAGGTGAGACACGATGAAAGCGAACCGGATGGAAGCGTTCAGCGATGGCGTATTGGCGATTATTATTACGATCATGGTGTTGGAATTCAAAGTGCCGGAAGGCCATGACTGGTATGCACTAATCGGACTTGGCCCGAAAATTCTCAGCTACATCTTCAGTTTCGTATATATCGGCATCTACTGGAATAATCATCATCACCTGCTGCACATGGTTCGAACGGTGCACGGGCGATTGATGTGGCTTAACTTGCTGCTTCTCTTCTGGTTATCCCTTATACCGTTCACGACGGCTTGGATGGGGGAAAGCCATTTTGCACCTAGTCCAACGGCGCTGTACGGCATTATTCTACTGCTATCGGCGTTCTCGTACCGGCTGCTTCAGCGCGCGATTATTCAACAGCATTCCGGCGATTCCTCATTCGTCGTATCGATGGGAAAAGACTGGAAGGTGAAATTATCTCCTTTTCTCTACTTGATCGCGGTCTTGGCCGCCTATGTGAGTCCTTGGATATCGTGCTTCTTTTTCGCACTCGTTGCCGTCATCTGGTTCGTGCCGGATAAGCGAATCGAGCATGCTCTGAGAGGCCAGTAAGCGAGAGGAGGCCGGGATCGATGAGGGATCTTGTGCGAGCATGATCAAAAAGAGATGATGTCTGGAAATTGGTTTCGTAGCATGTTTTAATAATCAAGAGAAACGACAAACCAAAGCTTGACCTTGGCAAGCAGCTGGGTTAAGGCCTTGGTTTTTTGTGTATTTCTAGGGTTTTATGGACGGTTTCTCACTTCTTAACTGCAATCACTTGAATTTTCCGGCTTTTAAATAGCAGGCAACTATCATATAATAGTAGATATATTAATCTAGATTTAAGAGTGACAGGTTATAATTTGATCCAGAAAAAGGGTGTGACTAGGTCGCGCCCTAGCTTGCTGTGGAGCCTAAAGCAAGAGTGCCACATCTTTTCTTCAAATAATAGCGCGTAAGGACGGTAAAAATGAGTAACAGACAAACCAAAACAGACGTTATCTTAATTGGTGCTGGAATCATGAGTGCGACTTTGGGAACGCTGCTGAAGGAATTAGTACCGGACTGGAACATTACAGTTTTTGAGAAGCTCGCAACCGCAGGAGAGGAAAGCTCTAACGAATGGAATAATGCGGGAACGGGGCATGCTGCACTGTGCGAGCTTAACTACACCGTCGAAAAACCGGACGGATCCATAGATATTAGCAAAGCGATAAAAATTAACGAAGAGTATCAGGTTTCAAAGCAATTTTGGTCTTATCTTGTAAAAAGCAATCTGATTCGCAATCCGCAGGATTTCATCATGCCATTGCCTCATTTGAGTTTGGTACAAGGGGAAGAAAATGTAACATTCTTGAAAAAGCGTTTTGAAGCGATGTCTGACAATCCTCTGTTCCAAGGGATGGAATTTTCCGATGATCCGGGAAAACTGATGGAATGGATTCCGCTGATTATGGAAGGCCGGACCATGAATGAACCTATGGCGGCCACAAGAATCGAATCCGGAACGGATGTCAACTTTGGCGCTTTAACGCGCATACTGTTTGACCACTTAAAGAGCAAGAACGTCGATATCAAATTCAAGCATAGTGTAGATGATATTAAACGTGCCGGCGACGGCTCGTGGGAATTAAAAGTGCGCAATGTCGATAACGGTACCGTCGAACGCCATACGGCGAAATTCGTCTTTATCGGCGGCGGTGGAGGCAGCCTGCCTTTGCTGCAAAAATCCGGTATTCCCGAGGGGAAACATATTGGAGGATTCCCGGTAAGCGGACTATTTATGGTGTGCAACAATCCGGATGTTGTAGCGCAGCATCATGCCAAAGTGTACGGAAAAGCCAAAGTTGGCGCTCCTCCAATGTCTGTTCCGCATCTTGACACCAGATTTATCGACAACAAAAAATCGTTGCTCTTTGGACCGTTTGCCGGCTTCTCGCCCAAGTTTTTGAAAACCGGCTCCATGTTTGATTTGATTGGTTCCGTAAAGCCGAATAATGTCTTTACGATGTTGGCGGCAGGCGCCAAAAACGTTCCGTTGACGAAATACCTAATCCAGCAAGTGATGTTATCGAAAGAACAGCGTATGGAAGAGTTACGCGAGTTTATCCCGAACGCCAAAAGCGAGGATTGGGGTATGGTCGTAGCGGGCCAACGTGTGCAAGTTATCAAAGATACGGCTGCCGGCAAAGGAACGCTCCAATTCGGTACGGAAGTGATTAGTGCCGCTGATGGCTCGATCGCTGCCTTGCTCGGCGCTTCTCCGGGAGCTTCGACCGCCGTTTCCGTTATGCTTGAGTTAATAAAAAGATGCTTCCCGCAGCAGTTAAAAGAGTGGGAACCGAAAATCAAAGAAATGATTCCTTCTTATGGCGTATCGCTACTGAAAAACCCGGAGCTTATCGAAGAAATTCATACTTCGACAGGGCGGACGCTTGGTCTAAGCAACGAACTGCAACCTGCCATATAGACAGAAAAAATAAAAATGAATGTAGCGGCCTTCGTCCTGAAATTCCCTGGGACGGAGGCCGTTTAGTTTTGCCTGCAATCCTTCGTAACGGGTCAACGGACAATCCATTTGACAGGCTAATTGATAATGATTATAGTTATCAATTAGATTGCAGACTAATCTATTGTTCGGTTGAAGCTGTTTGCGGCAACATCCATCATAAATAAACGGAGGGAGGGCATCCTATGAACTGGAAACGAACATATCCATGGGTAGGACTGCTGTTAGGAGCTGTAATAGCGGGAAGCGGATGCTCAAACACAACGGATCACGGGGCAGTCTCCAGCACTTCTCCGTCAGCATCCTCTTCGGATGATTCTTCAACAGTGAAGCCCGCCGCTGAGCGTGTGCTGAAGGATGCGTTGGGGCACGAAGTGAAAATACCGTCTAACCCCCAGAGGATTGTCGCATCCTATTTGGAGGATCATCTGGTTGCTCTTGGGGTGAAGCCGGTCGCCCAATGGTCCGTCGGCAACGGAAAATCGGTGCAAAGTTACCTCCAGAAGGAGCTTTACGGGATTCCGACCGTTCCAAGCGATCTTCCCTTTGAATCGGTCATGAGCTTTGCTCCGGACTTAATCCTCATGGATAGTGCGGAGCAGGTAGCTGGGGACAAATACGCCCAATATGCCAAGATTGCTCCGACATTCACCGTGGGGAACGGAGTCAACAATGACTGGCGGCAGGAATTCATGACTGTGGCCGAGGTGTTGAATAAAAGCGAGGAAGCTAAGAAGGTTTTGGAGAATTACGATGTGAAGGTGAAGGAAGCCAAGGAGAAATTAAAGCAGGCCATCGGAAACAAATCCGTGGCTGTTCTCTGGGTAACCGAGAAAACGGTATATGTGCCTAACGAGCATCTGTCCAGCGGCGACGTTCTGTACCGGGACCTGGGGCTAACCGTGCCGGAAGAAATTAAGGAAATTTCCGAAACGGCTAAAGCCAATTGGAATCCCATTACGATGGAGAAGC
Source organism: Paenibacillus sp. A3 (assembly GCF_001399685.1). Taxonomy (GTDB): domain Bacteria; phylum Bacillota; class Bacilli; order Paenibacillales; family NBRC-103111; genus Paenibacillus_G. Next base: position 21,753 of record NZ_JTHN01000079.1, on the reverse strand, counting down.
TTGCTCAAATGAACATTGACTATCTGTTTATTGTGAACAGCAAGGGCGCAACGAAAGAGCAGATACTAAAGGATCCGGTTTGGGCCGGTATTCCTGCAGTCAAAAACGGGCACGTATTCGAATATGATCGTACCTCAAGCTGGCTGTATACAGGTGCCATTGCGAATCGCCAGATGATCGACAATGTGCTGGAGAGTATCTTGAAGGAAAAAAACAAGTAAGCCATGACCGCTGTTCAACAGGACAGTTACATCTCCTTTTTTCGGTTCCGCCGAAGGGACTTGGTCTAGCCTCACGATCTTCATCATACCTTCATAATATCCTCATTGTAGCTTCATGATCAAAACGACAGTCTGTGTTATTATTTATACATAAGCGAAAATTCAACCCAAATTTAAGGAGGAAAAATCAGTATGTCTCTTATCGGAACAGAAGTAAAACCATTCAAAGCATCGGCTTATCACAACGGCAAGTTTATCGATGTTACGGAAGCTGATTTCAAAGGGAAATGGAGCGTCGTTTGCTTCTACCCGGCCGACTTCACGTTCGTATGCCCGACGGAGCTTGAAGATCTGCAAAACCAATACGAAACGTTGAAAGGCCTCGGCGTTGAAGTATATTCCGTCTCCACGGATACTCACTTTACGCATAAAGCATGGCACGATAGCTCCGAGACGATCGGCAAAATCACTTATATCATGATCGGCGATCCTTCGCATACGATCTCTCGCAACTTCGACGTGTTGATCGAAGCAGACGGTCTGGCGGATCGTGGTACGTTCATTATCGATCCGGACGGCGTAATCCAAGCTGTTGAAATCAATGCAGGCGGCATTGGCCGCGATGCAAGCATTCTGGTGAACAAGATCAAAGCTGCCCAATATGTTCGCAACAACCCGGGCGAAGTGTGCCCTGCGAAGTGGCAAGAAGGTTCCGCAACGCTGAAGCCGAGCCTCGATCTTGTAGGAAAGATCTAAGGAGCGAAAACTTATGGCACTGGACGCAGATATTAGAGAACAACTAAGTCAATACCTGCAGCTCATGGAAGGCGATGTGCAGATCCAAGTGAGTGCGGGGTCCGATGCCGTATCCCATGAAATGCTGGAGCTGGTGGATGAAATCGCCAGCTTATCCTCCAAAATTACGGTGGAGAGAACCGAATTGTCCCGAACGCCGAGCTTCCATGTGAACCGTGCGGGGGAAGAAACGGGGATTGCTTTTGCCGGCATCCCATTAGGACATGAGTTCACTTCCTTGGTGCTTGCACTGCTGCAAGCGAGCGGAAGGCCACCCAAAGTGGAACAGCACCTCATTGATCAGATCAAGAACATCCGCGGCGAATATCGCTTCGAGACCTACGTTAGCTTGAGCTGTCACAATTGTCCCGACGTCGTACAAGCACTGAATGTCATGAGCGTCCTAAACCCTGGCATCTCACATACGATGATCGACGGTGCGGCGTACAAAGCTGAGGTCGAGAGCAAAAACGTCATGGCTGTGCCTTCCGTCTACCTCAATGGCGAATTTTTCGGCAGCGGTCGAATGTCGCTTGAAGAGATTCTCGCCAAGCTGGGGACGGCTCCTGACGCATCCGAATTTGCGAACAAGGAGCCGTACGACGTGCTTGTTGTCGGGGGTGGTCCCGCCGGCGCCAGCGCGGCGATCTATGCGGCACGCAAAGGCATTCGTACCGGGATTGTCGCCGAGCGTTTCGGCGGTCAGGTCATGGATACCATGGGCATCGAGAACTTCATCAGCGTGAAATACACCGAAGGCCCCAAGCTTGTAGCGAGCCTGGAGGAACATGTCAAAGAATACGGCATTGACGTGATGAAGCTCCAGCGCGCCAAGCGTTTGGAAAAGAAGGATCTCGTCGAAGTCGAGCTCGAAAACGGGGCTGTGTTAAAGAGCAAGACCGTCATTGTCTCCACCGGTGCGCGTTGGCGTAATGTCGGCGTTCCCGGCGAAGCGGAATTCAAGAACAAAGGCGTAGCCTACTGCCCTCACTGTGACGGTCCCTTGTTTACAGGGAAAGACGTAGCCGTGATCGGCGGCGGCAATTCCGGCATCGAGGCGGCCATCGATCTTGCAGGCATCGTGAAGCACGTGACGGTGCTGGAGTTCATGCCCGAGCTGAAAGCCGATGCCGTCCTGCAGAAGCGACTCTACAGTCTCCCGAACGTGACGGTGCTCAAGAACGTTCAAACGAAAGAGATTACCGGCACGGACAAAGTCAACGGGATTACCTACGTCGATCGTGATTCGGGTGCGGAGCATCATATCGAATTGCAGGGCGTGTTTGTTCAGATTGGTCTTGTTCCCAATACCGATTGGTTAGCGGATACGGTTGAGCGCACTCGCTTCGGCGAGATCGTCGTAGATCGTCATGGCGCTACGAATATCCCCGGTGTGTTTGCTGCAGGCGACTGCACGAACAGTCCCTATAAGCAGATCATTATTTCCATGGGATCAGGTGCAAACGCAGCTCTGGGCGCATTCGATTATCTCATACGAAATTAACAATAAATTTTACGCATACCATGAAAGGCCCCTATTTTTTAGGGGCTTTTTGCGTGGTGAATGACCATGTAGCCTATTGCAGCAAGCAGCAATAAAATACTGATCACTTTAGGAATGCTGCCTGATTTCAAAGCCACATAGCCCACAATCAGCAGATGCCCGCCAAAAACGATCAGACCGATAGACCAAATCGATTCGAACGCTTCAAGAAACAGCATCATAAGGGATTGAATTTGTTCGGTTTGAAATGAGGATAAATAGGTTCCAGGTGCCGAGAGGTGCAGCACCACGATCAAGTTCAGGATGGCCATTCCCAATACAACCGAATAGGTAAGACGGAGCCATGCGCCGAGCAAGGAAAGGGTTTTATTCAGGAAGATATAGAGAGCCCATGCGACGACAATGTCACAGATTAGGATGAGGACCCACCCCAAAATTTCGGCTTTGAATAGGCTGTTTGATGACACGATGTTGGTAAATGTGACGCCGACATCGCCTTTCACCACAAGGCTTCCATGGACAAAGCCATAGGAAAAAAATGCAGCAAGGGCCATGAGGATCAGTGATACACCCGCAGTGAAAGCAGCATTTCGCTCATGGGATCGTTCTTTTACTGAGGTAGCCATAAGATTGCCTCCTAAATGACATGATTTATGTTCATTGTAATTAGGAGGAGGTTGACCGGTCATTGACTTAAGTCAAGAGCACGCGTTAACCACGGTTTTACCAAGGGTAAGACGCTGGCTGGCTGCATGGCTTTTGTATGATCCATGTTATTTCCTTTTAAAATTTCTACGTCCCAACTGAAGGATTGTAATTGTTTCTCATTTTTTTGCAACAAACCGATGATATCCACCGTGACGCTTCCAAAGTTCTCGCCATAAACAATGGTATCTTTTTCACCTGCGAAAGTCAGTTTAGGGAAGTTCAATCTATCTTGAATTTCTTTGTCGTTAAAATCCATTAAGCTTTGATACATCGTGAAAAATTGTTTCGTTTGATTGGGATCGATTTTCACCTGGAGGTTGTTCCAATCGATTTCTTCGGGGGTGGCCTGTTCTTCGGGTGCATTTTCAGGGACATTATGATGATTTAAGGCTTGCTCGTAAGTTTTTTTCGTTACGGCCATCATTTCTTTATAGGGTCCTTCATACGGCGGGTATCCGCCCATAATCAAACTTTCGAGCCGATTGGTTCTGATCGCCAATTGCAATCCGACCAAAGCCAGCCAGGAGTAACCGTAATAACTAAATTTCCCAACCTTCATTTCATCAGCTATGTGGAGGAGATCTTGTGCCATGTTTTCAGGTGTGAGACTGTCCGGTCGGGGGTTTTCAAATAGATGGCCTTCATAATCAAAATACAAAACTTGAAACGTGTCGGAAAGTCCTTCGACAAAATTTTTCCCTAGTTCAGGATCTACGCCCCACAATTTCAAGCTCTCGGCTTCCTGGCCGTAAACGGATTTTTTCGCTACCGGCAGCATAATGACCTTGCCGGAACGATTTCCGGTTAACCCGACCTCCAATGTTGAGCCGTCATGTAATTCTACGATTTTTTTCATGATAATCACTCCTAAGCGGTTTATACTACTAACATACAGCATTCATGCAATATTTCGGTTTCTCCTGACGAAACAGCCAAGGATGTGCTCATTTGATGTTTTTAGGTTAACGTAGCACTTGAAGGTTTCACTTCAAGGATAAGGAGTGGGAAGGTGCAAAATACATATACGCCTGCACAAATTGCGAATGCACTAAACGTAAGCACGACCACGTTGAGGAGATATGAAGAGCAAGGATTAATTCCTGATGTGCCGAGAACCACAGGAAACCATCGAACCTACATGCCCATTCATTGCCGAGCTTTTATGACGATTCGATCCTTGTTGAAAGGGTATGAGATCCCCGTTGTTTATGATGTCATGAGAAAAATTAGGAGTGGAGATGTAATTCATGCCCTTTGGTTATTGAATCATCAGCTGCATCAGATTCAAGAAGAAAAGCAACGAGTGGAAGAAATACTTGCCATGATCAAAAACACCGATTTTACCACATATAGAAATGTGAAAATAACGAATGCGATGTCCATTGGAAAAGTAGCGGAGATTGCCGGGGTAAACACTTCTGCGATCAGACATTGGGAGAAGGAGGGGTTAATTCGCTCCGAGAGAGATAATGACAATGGATACAGGATCTTTACCGTACCTGAATTAAGAAAAATATTGGTCATAAGCAGTTTAAGAAGAACCATCTATTATATTGAAAATATGAAGCAGCTTTTAGATGATTTGGACTTACACAGTTATTCAAAAATAGATCGATCGTTTCAGCTTGCGCTGCAAAATTTAAACCAGCAGCTTACCATGAAATTCGCGGGAATTGCGGAAATCATGAAATATATCGATTTTTACAAAATTGAAAAGGATGGTACCTGATCGTCTAAACGGTTTTCATTTGACAAAATAAGCTCTTGAAGCCCTTATTCTGGGACTGCTTTTTGTATCGTTAACCGGTATTTTTGGCTATAATGCTTTATTCTTTTTGGGTCTGAAATATACGTCGGCTGTTAATGGGTCGTTGATCATCGCGACCATGCCTGTTTTTGTTACGGCAGGAGCCGTGTTCTTCTTGAAAGAAGCGTGGAGCGGGAAGACAGGACTTAGTTTGGTTTTATCGCTGGTTGGTGTGGTCATTGTCATTACGAAAGGGTCTTTCCATACGATTAGTACCCTATCCTTTAATGTAGGTGACATCTTGTTTTTTGCCGCGTTGGCTTGTGGCGTTATCTATGGTCTGCTTGGAAAAGCAGTTATGAAGGAGGTATCCAAGCTATTGGCAACAACTCTGATGATTTTCATCGGCTCGGTGTTTCTGGGGGGCAGCTCGTTGGTTGAAGGGGGATGGGGAAAGGTTCCAGATCTGTCCACTCAAGGGTGGATGGAAATGCTATATATGGTCCTATTCGGTACGCTGATCGGCTATGTTATCTTTAATAAAGGGGTTGAACAGATTGGGGCGAGCCGGGCCAGCATTTGAACTAAGGTGGCAAAAAAGACTTTAAGAGTCAGTTTATGCTAAGATATGGATAGTGGAAGGTTACATCTTGGTGTGCGGGAGTGTGGAGATGGGATATATTGAGGAATTGCGAAGCCTTGTAGGACATCGGCCTTTAATTTTTGTCGGCTCTGTGGTTATTGTTCTGGACAGCAATGACAGAATCTTGCTTCAACAACGCAAACATCCGTTGGGGGCCTGGGGAATCCCCGGAGGTCTCATGGAGTTAGGGGAAACCGCGGAGGATACGGCTCGTCGCGAATTGCTGGAGGAAGCAGGTATCACGATCGGGGAGTTAGAACTCATTGATGTGTTTTCGGGGCCGCAAAACTTTATCAAAGCTCCGAATGGGGACGAATTTTATGTCGTAACCATTGCTTATTCAACCAGAAGCTTTACGGGCCAGCCTTTTATTAACGATGCGGAATCGTTGGCTTTTCAATTTTTCGATCTTCAAGAGGTTCCCGAACTGGTTAAAAGCCATCGTGTCATACTCGAACGCTTCCTCGCAAAAAACAATACCTTATTGCGCTAAACACAAATGACCCGCAGGAGGGACACTTTTTTAAAGTGTTTCATCTTACGGGTCACCGTCCAGAGTTGAGGTTATTGTACTCCTATTCCCCGACTACGCCAACACGGATTGTATTGCCTTGTTATTTCTTCTGTGGTGTTTCATTTTTGTGTTCAATGATTGGTAAGAATTTGAGTTCACCATCTTTCATCATTTGTTCCTTTGAACGATTGCTTTTAGGAACTACCCCATTTTGTTCAGCTTCCAGTTGTTTTTCAATCTGCGTATTTGCAATCACCTCGTACACTTGTTGTTTAGAGATATTTTTAGATGCTGCAATATCCGCAACGGATTTACCTTTTGCTAATTCTTCTTTTAATTCTGTCGGGCTAATTTTTAGCAAAGAAAACAGTTTATCATCGTTCAAAATGGAATCATAAGCATAATCAGGCTTACCATCTCTAGTGAATAAACCTTCTACTTTAATGTGTGAAGGTGCAGGTTCACCTCCTACCCGAGTAAGATTAATTGCATTGTCATGAACAAATACCTGGAAAAACGGTGATTCTGATCCCTTTATGGTGTAATTCAACATCAATGTTTTTTGATTTGGGTTCTCCATTTGTTCCATAGCAAACTCGTACGCTTTGACGTTACCATACATTTTATCAATGAGACGATCTACCTTCGCCTTGATTTCCTGATCGGTTAAAGTAATGAGCGGCTTCTCCTTAGGCTCCCAATTCTCTTGATCCACGTGTTCAATCTCACCCGAAATACCGTTAGTATGAACGGCAATCTTTTTGCCGCTTCCTCCTTTTTCCTGCAGTATGATGCTTGTTTGGTTCACTTTCATTTGGGATAAACCGGTGGAATCTGCCGGTTGGAGTACATCACCTTGAGCGTTGCTTGCAGCGATAATCTCAAACGATCTTGTTTCGGGAAATGCGCTATACAGCTTCTCAAGCGTTGCTTTGCCAACCTCATCCACCTTGACTTGTTCAGCAGTCATTGGTTTTCTGGTAATCATTTCAATCAGGGGAGGGGCCGCAAATCCTGCGGTTGGAACCAAAATCGCAGCAGCAACTATTCCGCCAATTAATCGTTTTTTCATGGTTTTTTCGCTCCTTTTTCGTTGCAAATATTGAGAATAGGATTGTTCGATTCGTTTGGAAATGGCCGGAGGGCACTCCATCGTTTCTGCCTCTTTGAGCAGATGTTCACGGATTTTTCGTTCAATAGGCATTGGACTTTTCCATCCTTTCCGGGAGGAGATTCCCTATGTTTTTTCGAAGCGCCTGGAGGCCCGCATGATATCTGGACTTGACTGTACCCAGCGGAATACCGAGCAATGCCGCGATTTCCTCAAGAGTATAGTCGTGAAAAAAGCGGAGGATAATCACCGTGCGCTGTTTGTCGGTCAGTTTTTGGATTGCCTGCGATATCTCTTGATTCGTCCCCTCCATGATCACAGTAGGCTCATCCCAATGATGCTCTTCCCGAGAGAAGATACGGATGCGTTCAAAAATTCGGAATCTCCTCCAGCTCTTGACCCGAAATCTCTGCACTTGGCGGATTACCAAGCCGTGCAGCCAGAAGTGGAAAGGACGGTTCGTATCGTAGTTGGCAAGAGAGGTCCACATTTGCATATAGATCTCGTTCATGACATCTTCCCGATCCTGCTGATGATCCACAAGAAAGGAGACGGTTCGGTAGACATCCCGATAGGTGGCATCATACATCGTTTGAAACGCCTGTTGATCACCATCTTTCATTTTTATGAGTAATTGGTACATATATTCACTTTGCATTCAGAGGGCCCTCCTGAGTAAGCAGCTTACACCCTATATTGTCTCTGTATCGGAAAAAGGTTCGGTCCTATATTTTTTTTGCAAGAGGCTGAGTGTCAGCGGCCATGTCAACCCTGAAGGAATGAATTTCCGACGAGAATGTCTAACGATTTATTGTCCCTACAACCACTGTATCAGTTTTTATGGTCCGGGATAAATAATGAAAATCAAAAAAAGCCTGTTGAGGGTTTCTCAACAGGCTGTCCAGCCCCTTGCTAGGGGAACTGGCGTTCTTCGTTATGGACGGGCCAGGCTTAGAAGTCAAAATTGTCAGGGTCCGGTCCAACCCGCAGGTTCTGGTTCAGCGCATCGATGCGGGCCATCTCTTCACTCGTCAGCTCGAAGTCGAACACCGAGGCGTTCTCGATAATCCGGGGAGCCTTCGTCGACTTGGGAATCGTTACGATGCCGTGCTGCAGATCCCAGCGCAGAATGACTTGGGCGACCGACTTGCCGTGACGGGCGCCGATTTCCTGCAGCACCGGGTTGTCCAGCAGCTGGCCCTGCATCAGAGGCGACCATGCCTCGATCTGAATGTCATGCCGGGCGCAGAAGTCGCGCAGCGCTTGCTGGCTGAGCCGCGGATGGAGCTCGACCTGGTTCACCATCGGCTTGATCTCGGCATCTTTCATCAGGTCCTCCAGGTGATGAATCTGGAAGTTGCTGACGCCGATCGCTTTGACGCGTCCGGCCTTGTACAGCGCTTCGAGCGCACGCCAAGCGTCATTGTACTTGCCAGCCACAGGCCAGTGAATCAGGTACAGATCGAGATAATCCAGCCCCAGCTTCTCCAAGCTGGTCTCATAGGCGGCGAGCGTCGCTTCATAGCCAAGATCGGCGTTCCATACCTTGGAAGTGACGAACAGGTCTTCGCGGGAGAGTCCCGTTTCTTGAAGGGCTTCGCGGATAGCCTGGCCTACGCTGTGCTCGTTGTCATAGATGGCCGCCGTGTCGATACTGCGGTAGCCATGGGCGACAGCCGCTTTGACCGCGTCCACGAGCTCGGGACCGTCCGCGACTTTGAATACGCCGATGCCGAACCAAGGCATAGCCTTTCCGTTATTTAGAGTCGTAGTTGCTTGCAGATGCGTTGTCATAGATAAAACCTCCAGTAGGGTAAATGGTAATTTTGAAACATGATGTCTTGTTGGAGTGGTAGCGGCCCTGACCATTTTGCGCGTGGCTGCTTGGATGATGCCCAGATAGCGAAAACAGAGCTCGACAGTCAAGACCGGGCCGGCCCCGTCCGCACGGCGCGAACCGGCACGCCCTTGCGTTCCAGTACCATGCTCAAGCCGGTCAGCAACACCGCGGCCAAGACCATGACAGCGCCGATCCAGGTGGTATGAATCAATCCCATCGAATCGGTCACCACACCACCCAGATAGGCTCCAATGGCGATACCCGCATTGAACGCGGCGATGTTGACGGCGGAAGCGACATCCTTAGCTTCCGGCGCGAAGCGCTCGGCCAGCATGACGACATAAATCTGCAGCCCGGGAACGTTCATGAAGGCCAGCAGGCCCATGAAGAAGATCGTGATCAACCCGGCTACCTTGAATGGCGCGGTGACCATCAACACCAGCAGCACGATCGCCTGCAGGATGAACATATAGAACAGAGCCTTGAGCGGCCGGCGGTTGGCCACCTTTCCCCCGATGACATTGCCGATCGCAATCGCAACGCCGTAAATCAGCAGGATGACCGCTACCGTGCTTTCGGCAAATCCGGTTATCTCATGCAGCAATGGGGATAAATAAGTAAATACGACAAAGGTGCCTCCATACCCGAGAGCCGTGATGGCGAACGCAAGCAGCAGTTTGCCATTCGTCACCAGCTTCACCTGCTCACGCACGGGGGTCGGAACGCCCTTACGCAGCGAAGCGGGGATCAAGATCAGGTTGGCGATTAGCGCGACCAGGCCGATGACGGCGATGGTGACGAAGGCCGCACGCCAGCCCATCTGCTGGCCGATCCAGGTACCTAGCGGCACGCCGGTCACGATGGCGACCGTCAGGCCTGAGAACATCATGGAGATCGCACTCGCCCGTTTGTTCTCCGGCACGAGGTCGGCGGCGATGGTCGATGCAATCGACATAAATACGCCGTGCGACAAAGCGGATAGCACGCGGGCCGTCAACAGGATGCCGATGCTTCCGGAAGCCGCCGCCAGACTGTTGCCGGCGATAAAAACGACCATGATGGCAATCAGCAGCGACTTGCGGGACATTCCCGTGGTGAGTGAGGTCAGCACGGGAGCCCCGAAGGTGACACCGAGCGCATACAGCGTCACCGTTAGTCCTGCCGTTGTGACCGATATATGAAGGTTTTCGGCGATTAGGGGCAGCAGCCCCACGCTGATAAACTCGGTAGTTCCGATCGCATAGGCGCTAATGGCCAGAGCCAGAAGCGCGAGTATACTCCGTTTTTGATCCAATTGCATGTTTTCTCACCTCTATTCGTGTATTCGTGGTAAACATCGGCCGATATATGCTATTATGAGAGGAGCAAGCATTTTTGGCTAGTACGTACTTTAAAGTACGGTAGGCACTAAAAAGTGCCTATAACAATTGGAGGATTTCGCATGAGCACAGGAACCAATAAGAAGTATAATATTTCGGTGGAAGCGACCTTGGAAGTCATTGGAGGAAAATGGAAGTGCGTGATTCTCTGTCACTTGACGCGTGGAAAGAAACGAACGAGTGATCTCAAGCGTATTATGCCCAGTATTACGCAAAAGATGCTAACCCAGCAACTGCGGGAACTGGAGGCGGACGGGATCGTCAACCGGATTACGTATCATCAAGTGCCGCCCAAGGTCGAATACGAGCTGAGCGAATACGGGTGGAGCCTCAAGCCGATTCTGGATGCGCTTTGCTCCTGGGGAGAGCGCCATATTATTAAAGAATACGGCGATAAGTTCACCGTATTGGAGGACAATATTTTAAATCATTGAGACGTGAACATGGATCTTTCCACGATTCCTTTGGACGATAAAAAAAGGAATACTTGAGCTAAGGCTTCAAGTATTCCCGAGAGAGTACCGCGTTGAGGTACTCTCTTTCTTTTTTCTAAGTTTCACTTAAAATAAACTATGTTTTAACTATTAAATGTAGAGGAGTATAAAATTACAAAATCGACATAAATCTACTACATTTGCTATATACACCTTCCATGGCTAAGGCTATAATTCAAATAGAAAAAATTGGAGGGTGGTTCCAAGTATGGAAAAGGTGTGGAATGTCGTATGGAAAAAAGATAACTACGCATTGGAGAAAGTAAGGAATAACAAGGCGCTGAAAAAATTTGATATATACGAAAGCTTGGGAGTCAACTTTCATAAGGTTAAAAAAGTCGGAGATTTCGGGGCGGGCGGGGGCTATATGACGTTGGAATTAATCAACCGATACCCCAGTATTGAAAGCGTGAGATTATACGATTATTCGGAGGATGCGCTGCTCAAGTCCAAAGAAAATCTGGTGCAATACAGCCATGTGAGCTTTAAGCAGCACGACTTGAATGCTCCGATGACAGATCATGCCGAACAGCATGATTTTATTATGGCGTTTAGCGTGCTGGAGCATGTTCCAAATTACGAGACAGGCTTACAGACGTTGTACGATCGTTTGGAGAGCTCCGGGGAAGCCATCATGGTGTGGTCCCATGCGCATTCCATTTTTAAGTGGCAGCGTCAATGGTATGAGAAGCTAAACCGCTGGAACTACGGTTTTCAGAAGGAAATGTCGCAAAAGGAAATTTACAAATTCCTGGAAGGTAAATTTGATGTGCTGTGCTGCAAAGTCGTCCCGTGCGTCGGAGATAAGGGCGTCTGGACCTTGCTGGATAATGTGATTCACAAATTTAATAAACAGAGCGGCAGATATTTATTTCTTCACCTGAAGAAAAAGCAATAGGGGAATGGTTAACGCTCACTTTAAAACGGAAAGAAGGTGAAGGTCATGATGATCGACGATATGGAAATCCATTACAACCAATGTCCTGAGAGCTATCAGTATGTTTTGGTTGTTTTACATTATAAAGATCAATTTGTCTTCGTGAAAAACAAAAAAAGAAAGTGGGAATTTACCGGGGGGAAAAAGGAGGACGGCGAAACCATTCTGGAGGTTGCCAAGAGGGAAGCTTGGGAAGAAGCCGGAGCCGTTATCGAAAATATACAGGTTGTAGGCTACTATACATTGGCCAACCATGAGAACGTGATTATTTCCGCCGCGGAAGTCTTGTATTTCGAAGATATTCCCGCATTCTCCGAAACGACGGAAGTCCGATTATCGACAACGCTGCCAAGCGAAGAGGAATTGTCGTTTACGGACGGAATTTACAAATCGATCTTCAGCCATATCAAGGAACATGGTTATGAAAGTTAAAGGCATTCTACTCAGCGTTGCTTCCGTTCTGGTGATGAGCCTCTCGCCGCTGACCAATATGTTCTCTCTATCTACGATCGACCCGATGGTCGCCAGCTTTTACAGCAGTCTATTTTCAGCTCTATTCTGCTTGTTGTTTTTAGGGGTCAGAAAAAAAAGGCTGGCGTTCGTCAACGACAAAAGAATCTATCTGCTGGGGGTCACGAACTCCATCGGCGTCGTGTGCCAATATTTCAGCTTATTTATGCTGGGACCGATCGCGTTTGGCTTAATCGGCCGGTTTTATATAATTTTTTCGCTGGCCTTGGCCGTATTCATCCTCCGTGAAAAAATTAAATCGTCGAGTTATTTTCCGATCGTCATTTGTATCTTAGGTTCCTTTCTGGTTGTGAACACGGGATCGTCGAACAATAATATGATGGGGATTATGTTAGGGCTGCTGTATACCTTTTTGTTTGCGTTAACCAATTTGCTGGCCAAGAAACTGGTGGATCGGATCGATTCCTCCATTATTTTATTTTACAACCAGATCATTTCTACCGTATTGATCGGTGCGTTTATCTGGGTCACTCGAGGAGATTACAAAGTTTTTTTCGCCGGAGAAAGCTTGCTTTTTATTGTGATTGCGGCATTTTGCAGCGGCTTTCTGGGCATTATCCTGTTCTACGAAAGCATTAAGTACATCAAGTTCTCGGTAGCCAATCTGATCCGGTCGTTGAATCCTGTCATTGTCTTCGTTTATTCGTATCCTTTTTTCCCGATTGAGATAACGGCCAAATTCATCGCAGGCAGCGTGATGATTGTCGTTTCGGTCATCTGGTTGAACCTGAAGCAAGAGTAGCTAATACTTTTCCAAAATGTGTTATGATATGGAAGAACTCATATCTCACATGGAGGTGAAGCGGTTGAAATACGTGTACGGTATTTTAGCTTTGCTCGGAACAATACTGCCCTATTCCCAGTTCATACCGTGGGTTAGCGAGCATGGTCCTAACCTTTCTTTATTGATAGGAGAAGCAAGCCAAACACGTATTGGCGCATTCGCATGGCTGGATGTCGCGGTTTCGGCAGCGGTCTTAATCGCCTTCATTGGATATGAAGGGAGTCGCAAAGGAATGAAATGGTTATGGGTTCCGATCATTGGGACATTAACCGTTGGCGTTTCGTTGGGACTTCCCTTATTTTTATTACAACGAGAAATTCATTTGGAGAAAAAACGTGGATAAAAAAGCGAAAAAGATACTCATGAACACCTTTTGGTCTTCCAGCGGTTGGAAGGATCGGCCGTATGCCTTTGCCGGCGAGGATTTCAATTATGCCAAAAGCCAAGGGCTGATGTTTGATCCCATCACGATCACACATGATGAATTGGTCGAACGGCTGCACGAATTGCATCAGACCGTGACCAAAGAACAGGTAGCCGCTGCGTTCCTGCACAGTTTGTCTACGAAAAAAGTCCATCTGCGGAGCGCCCTGTCGAGCTGGGCCCTGACTTCCAGGCTACCTCTGCATACCTACGGACAGCGGAGTGCGGTACGGCCGAATTACGGCAGCTGCGGGGATTGCAACTTCCACGGGTTGATGTCGGACCGGGATTATGTAAATGCGGATTTGAACGTGCTGAATTTCGAGCGGGTCAAATGGGGAGGCGTCCGCTTGAACTACCTTCTGTATTGCTGGCTGGATCTCGAATTGTTCAGCAAGGAAGAAGAAGCATTCGAGGTTACCACTGAGGATGCTGCCATGCTCAACCGAATGACCGAAGCGATTCAGGACTGTGCGGAGCATGAAGGCGCCCGGCAGCTGGAGAAGCGCTGGAAGGATGCGTTTCCTTCAAGCAAGCAGGAGCGGGACGTGACGATGGAAATATGGGGATATGCCGGACTGCTGGTGGAGCGCGATACGCCCCGCAAGCTCCGGGGAGGAAGTCACGATTTTAACTCCGTTGCGGGGTGGCAGGGGAGTGACCGGTATTCCCGGGAGGCGCTGGAATTTTACTTCGGCTCGTTTCTGTAGGTTTGTTCCAATTGGTACCGGTAGAGCATGCACCTAACTAACGAAAAGAGGCAGAGTATGGAGAAAAACCTATTGGAGCAGCTAAACCTCTGGCATGAAGAAGATGAATTTGAACAAATCATCGCTCGGATTTTGAAAATTCCCGAACGGGACCGCGATTATGATTGCATCAGTCATTTGGCAAGAGCCATGAACAATCTGGAACGTTACGAGGAAGCGCTGCAGCAGCTTTTGACGATTGAGAAGCAAGGCGGGAACGATCCTTTGTGGCATTTCCGTGCGGGGTATGCCTACTACCATCTGGAACAATACGAGGATGCCATCAGAGAATTCGAAACTGCGGATCAACTGGCTCCCAAGGATCAAACCACGCTGTCGTTTTTGGCATGGAGCCGTCAAGGCTTGACCGCATTGAACCGTAAACGCAAGCGGTCGATGGCCATGCAGGCCCGGAATGAGCAGGGAAGCCATACCGGAGCGGGAAAAGCACCCTTTGAAGGGTTTGACTTGACGAACTTCTGGGATGATAGCGACTACGCGTTAAAAGAATACGTCAGCGCGCCGCCTACGGATGAGCTTATTGCTTCGATCGAACAAGAGCTGGGCTACAAATTGCCGGCCTCTTACATCGCGATGATGAAGTTACATAACGGCGGTGTGCCGATCAACACTTGCTTCCCTACGGAGGAAGCAACGTCTTGGGCGGAAGACCATATTGCGATTACGGGGATCATGGGGATTGGGCGCGAAAAGCATTATTCGCTCTGCGGAGAATTGGGCAGCCCGTTTATGATTGAAGAATGGGGCTATCCCGACATTGGCGTGGTCATTTGCGATTGCCCTTCGGCAGGTCACGATGTCGTGATGCTGGATTATCGGAAATGCGGCAGAAATGGGGAGCCTGAGGTGATCCACGTCGATCAGGAAGGCGATTATGAAATTACGTTTTTGGCCGAGAACTTCGAGGCCTTTATCCGGGGATTGGTGCATCACGATGTCTATGACACCTCGGAGGAGGATAAGCAGGAGGATTTGCGGAAGGTGGCCCATGAGGAATTTTCCCCGATGCTTTCGGAGCTATGTGCCCGCGTCACCGAGGTCGACAACATGGAGGAGATCATCCGTGCGATTTGTACCCGAATTGTAGAGGAAAAGGGGTATTTTGCTTTTCATGCGGATGAACTTTCGACTTTGATGTATGACCTGCAATTTTGGCTGTACACCAAGTCTTACCCTCAGACCAATCGTGAACAATATCTGAAGGCCTATGAGAAAATCATAGCTTTCAGCGGATCGTTCAGCACGGGTGGGTATGCTCCCGGCTTTATCACGGACTGGCTGGACGATCGACTCCGGCAAGGCATGATTGGCAGGACAAGCGATGCTCTTGCATTCACGGATACGGCAACGGAGCAATTGCTGGAAAAGCTGAAAGCATTCGCTCCCGCGACTTAAAATTCATCAAAGCCCTCCGGACCGAAACCTGCGCGGCGCCGGGGGGCTTCCATGCGAAATTCGAAGTGACTGGTTTAGGAAGTAAGGCTCAAGGACTTCCAACGTGTATACCAATCCGTAATGTCAGGGTTAATCGGTAACTCCATATCCCGTTCCATTTTCGTTCTCAAGAGCAAATATTGTTCTTCCACACCGATCCTGTCGCCAATCCAATCATAAAGCTTCATCAGCGAGAAATAGCTTTCCTCCTCGTCCGGAAGCAATTGTTGAATCCGGAGGTGGACTTGGATGGCTTTTTTCGGTTTTTTTTGCTGCTCGTAGAACTCACATAACTTTCGCATATGGTATAACCACAGCAATCGAAACCGTTCCCGTTCATGTTCGGCCCAGAGGTAATCGTATTTTCCCAGATAGTCCCCCTTGTACAAATTCAACACATACTCATAGGCGTCAACTGTACCCGCATCCAAGACACCCAATTGCCTCATGGCGTATTCCCATTCCTCTGTATCTACCCCAGCCTCCCCCAAGTCAAGCTTGTACCCCGCCTCCAAATTGCCGCTGTTTATGGAGACTGTATCCATGTTGGAATTTTTCAAGGTTTGACGTACATGATAAATCGTTGTATAGAGATGCTGTGCTGCCTTAGTCTCTTCCAGCTCCGGCCATAGCAGTTCGAGCAAAACGCTTCGATTGATGGTCCGGTCCCGATGATGGAGCAAATAGGCGAACAATTCTTGCGCCTTGCTTGTACGCCATTTCACGTTCTGGGCGTCCATGCCGGGCAGCTTAAACTGGATTTGATTAAAGCAGCAAATCATGGGGGAGTTCGTGTCCTGTGTTTTCTTGGTGCGTCTGATAGCCAATTTTTCTTTTATCCGCAGGATCGTTTGGCGCAGACGCTCCTTTTGCAGCGGCTTCACAATATAATCCAAGGCGTAAAGCTCGAAAGCCTGCACGGCATATTGATCGTAACCGGTCACAAATACGATTTCGGTACCGGGAGCGGTCGCCTGGATCTGCTTCCCCAGATTCAGACCGTTAATATCCGGCATATGGATATCAAGAAATACCACATCGGGGCGATGAGCCAATACGCCTGCCATGACCTCGGTGGAATGGGAATATGTGGCAACGATCTCAACTTCGTTTGCTTCACGCTCAATCGCTTTTTTCAGCCCAATCAGGGCCAATTGTTCATCGTCAACCAATATGGCTTTCACAGGAGCGTCCTCCTTGACAGTTGATACTTGTAATTGCTTTCACAATTCTTATATCGGCATTCATGCGAATATATTGAACAGACCCATGAGTTGTCTAGGTTTTGTTTATGTTGGGTTGGTAAACTAGTAGCATAAGGGGGACTGCGAGAGTTAACGTACAGTCATTTCTCTGTAAATTCCATAGCTTGGAGAATAAAAAGGAGATGAGAGGTTTTGTTTACACGAAAGAGTAGGTTTTATGGGAAGAAGCCGTTGACCCTTCTGCTGTCGTTCGTTATAGCGGTCGGTTATCCCGCTGCATTTGTGCCACAAACGGCGAAGGCGGCTACCTCTGCACCAGCAATAGCTGCATCCGGGGGAAAGACCGTTTATGTCGTTGAGGGAGGAGAAGCGGCAGTTGACGCCGGAATATCGCTTGATAAAAATGTATTAGCTACCTACCCTGATAACTTAAACGGGGCGACAGTCGTTATTGAAGGTCATAAGTCCGGCGACAAGTTGAACTTTACTACCCAATCCGGCATTACGGGGAAGTACGTGTCAACCAATGGTGTCTTAACCCTGACGGGTCTGGCATCGGCTGAAGAGTACGAAGCGGCATTAAAAAGTGTCACGTTTTCGACGACATCCGGCGATTTATCCGACAGGGTGATCCGCTTTACACTTGGAAGCGCCCTGGCTTTCGGAGAAAACGGTCATTTTTACGAATACATCAATAATGGCTCAAATATTACATGGCCTGACGCAAAGGATAAGGTGGCCCCAAAAAAATACTTCGGACGTCAAGGTTACCTTGTAACCATCACAAGCGCGTCTGAAAATACCTTTGTTAAAGAGAAAACAGTAGGTCTTGGTTGGCTAGGCGCGATAGATATTGAGCGCTGGAATGGAGAACCTAAGCAAACTGGCGACTGGCGCTGGGTTACAGGACCGGAAGGGTTGGAAGATAGCGGGAAAGGTTTGAAATTCTATCAAGGCTATGGCGGTGGCACAGCCTTTGCAGGCAGATATAATAACTGGAAGTCTGGGGAACCGAATAACTTTTCGAATATCGAGTATGTAGCACATATTTTCCCAGATGGCACGTGGAACGATTATCCTATCAACAATAATGTTACCGGCTACATCGTTGAATACGGCGGTATGCCAGGCGATGAAACTTTTGAGTTAAGTGCAACCAAGACCGTTTCTATTGTGAATAAAGCCGATTTGAAAAAAGCGGTAGAGGCAGCCGGACAATGGCAGGAAGCCGACTATACTGCATCCAGCTGGCAAGAATTTGTTGCTGCCAAAACGAAAGCTGAACAAGTATTGGCAGAAGGCACTTCTTCGCAGCAAGCTGTCGATGACGCGCGAGAGGCACTGCAGCAAGCGATCGACGGCCTCACCTTAAAAAAGCCGACAAAAGCCAGCCTTGATTCCGTCGCGAAGACAATTACAATTCCGTTTGATTATGCCGTAGCTTTAACCGCAGCAGATGTCAAAGGCGGATTTACGATTAAAATTGACGGTCAAGATCAGGCTATAGACATTAGCCATATTGAATTCGATCCAGCGCAAAAAGCAATCAAAATTACGTTACCGAATACGGTCGCTCTGAATAGCGACAGCAAAGTAACGGTCGATTACCAGAATACCAATGAAAATGTAAAAGGGCCTTTTGGGAAAGCAGTAGGCAATTTTAAGGTGGTTGCCGAAGATTCGTTTGCTGCGTCGCTTGCCATTTCCAAGCCGAGTCCAACAGCCACCGTGGCTAAGCCGGAAATCGAAGGAACCGTGGAACCGGGTTCTGCGGTGAATGTAGTAATCAAAGATTCGAAGGGCAACCCGGTACCAGGAGCAGGCGGAACTGCAACCGTGGATGTTTACGGTAAATGGAATTTTACTCCGAGTGTAAGTCTTCCGGATGGCAATTACATCATTGAAGCAACTGCTATGAAAAACAACAGGACCGTAACAAAGACGAAAAACATGAACGTTGATCTGTCAGCCCCGGCCTTGACGATCACCGAACCAAGCGGCAGCCGGGTTTCTGTAGCGAAGCCGGAGTTCAAAGGAACGGCGGATGCAGGCTCGACCGTTACCGTTGCGATTAAGGACAAGAATGGCAACGTCGTAGGTACGCCGACGGTTACGATGAATGCATACGGCGTATGGAGCTTTACGCCGGATCATGACCTGGCCGATGGTGACTATACGTTTGAAGTAACCGCAACCAAAGACGGCAAGTCCACTCAAGTGACGAAGACCGTAACCGTGGCAGCTACCACGAACGATTCCAAGTTGGCCGGACTGCAGCTCAATAGCTGGAACGGAACGCCGATCGGGTTATCGCCGGCGTTCAATGGAAGCACGATCAAGTATACGGCTTCCGTAACGAATAGCGTCTACAGCGTGACGGTAAGCTCGCTGCCGCTTGATCCGAGCGCAAAGATTGAAGTCTCAGTCAATAATGGCCCTTGGCAGCAAGTTCCTAGCGGGGCGGCAAGCGGTAATCTGCCTTTAAATGTAGGAATGAACACGATTGTTGTAAAGGTTACGGACGCCAAAGGCAACGTAACGGAATATACGTTGACGATTACAAGGGAATCTAGCGACAGCGGAGACTCGGATAGCAGCAACGGCGGAAGCACCACGACGCCTTCAACCTCTACAGGTTCGTCTTCGTCCGGAGGTTCGACAACACCGAATGGCTCGGGAATCGAAACCTCAGTGAACGGCAAAGACGATGCGTTTGCAACAGGGAAAGAATCCACCTCGGGTGATCGCAAGGTGACTTCGGTTCAAGTGGATTTGGACAAGCTGAACAAAGCATTGTCCCAAGGTAACGGACAGAAGCTTGCGATTCATTCTTCGAAAGACGGCGATATGAAGGTAGACGGATTGACGGCGGGAGCTGTGAAGCAGCTCGCCGATAAGGGATCAAGCCTCGAAATCAGCAACCCGCTGGCGATCTACCCAGTTCCAGGCGGAAAGATGGATTTGAGCGCGGTGTCCAAGCAGTTGGGCAGCGCAGCGCTCGGCGATATTGCCGTTCATATCGATATCGCCCGTGCTTCGGACACGTTGATTACCAACGCCAAGAACAAAGCGGCGGCGGAAGGCTACGAACTGCTGGTCACTCCGGTCGATCTGGATATGACCTTCTCGCATGACGGCAAGATGGTAAGAGCGGGGCAATTGAACGGATACGCGGCGAAATACATCGCGCTGCCGGAAGGCATCGATCCGAACCGTATTACGACAGGCGTTATCGTCAATCCGGACGGCAGCGTGTTCCATGTGCCGACGGTAGTAACGAAGATCAACAGCCGTTATTATGCCTTGATTAAAGACTTGCATAGCCACGGCTCCTATTCGGTCATCTGGAATCCGCAAGATTTCGACGACGTGAAGAGCCATTGGGGCAAAGCGGACGTGAACAATATTGCGGCGAGACTCGATCTTGCCGGAACCGGGAACAATACGTTTTCACCGGATCGCAACGTAACGCGCTCCGAGTTCTCGGAGATTGTCGTGACCGGTCTCGGTTTGAAACGTCAAAATGCACCGCAAAACAAGTTCCCTGACGTTTCGGATTCTGCTTGGTACCGCAGCTCCGTAGCGATTGCGAACGAATTCGATATCGTCCGCGGCTACGAGGACGGCAACTTCTACGGCGACCGACAAATCACGAGAGAACAGGGCATGGCGATGATCGCCCGGGCCTACAAATTGATCGAGCCGAAAGCCGCGCTGAGTCAGGAGCAGACCGATGCTCTGCTGGCGAAGTATGAAGATGCGAAAAAGGTATCTGCTTGGGCGAGAGAGGATATCGCTCTGATGATTGATGCGGGGATCGTGCAAGGCAACGGACCGCAGCTTCTGAGCCCGCAGTCGAATATGACACGCGCCGAAGTGACGGCGTTAATTGCAAGGTTACTCAAGACAACCAATCTGATTGACAAGTAAGCATGCTACCCTAACAACCATTGGCGACGATCCATGTCGTCGATGGTTGTTTTTTTACCGAATAACGAAATAGCAGGGAAGCGTGCTCCCCTGCATTACGTTTACTGCTCGTCGAACTCCGCTAACTTTTTAGCTCCGGAAAGGCTGTATACGCCAAGTTCATAGAAGGAATATCCGTAATCCGTCGCTCTTTGAATGCCTTGGAATTTCACATATCTGGCTTGGACCGGGTTAAAATGAACTGTTTGTTTCCCGTCCGTCGCCGTAATCATGCCGCCATTTTCCTGCGTAACGTTGGTCCAGTTCTGCTTATCGTTCGAAACAAGCAGCTGGAACGTGTTCGCCCGGGCGTATTCCCAATCGATACTCACCGTATCGATGTCCGTCGGTGCGCCAAGATCGACCTGGAACCACGTATTGTCCCTGTATTCGCTCGCCCATCTCGTAACAGGGGAGCCGTCCACCGCTTTCTCTGCGGCATAGCCGGGCTTGTCGCCTTCTACCGAAGAGGCTTCGGCCTTTTTATTTTCCGCCAAATTCCCGATCAGGTAATAGACGCCTTCTTTGAGCGCATTGTACGCCGTATCCGTAATCATGTGCTCTTCTTTTACACGATCCAGCCGGGCGTTAAATACTTTCAGAAACTCGATAAACTTCGTTGGATTGGACCCTTCGAGGTGAGTCATCATTTCCAGATCTTTGATGAGCGCACGAGCCGCTTTGGCATTCGTGATCTGGTTTTCCGCCGCGAAACGCTCAGCTAATTGTTTCATGGCTGCTGCG
>NZ_JTHN01000078.1 GCF_001399685.1 Paenibacillus sp. A3 | reverse complement strand
GCTTTGGAACCATTACACCGGCGATAAAGCGGCTGTCCTCGAGCAGATGGTGTCGGCTTTCAACGCCAGCCAGAACGAAATTACGGTCAAAGCGCTGAGCAACCAGGACCCGCAAAAGCAGCTCACGGCGATCTCAGGCGGCAGCGCGCCCGATCTGATGTTCACGTTCTGGAACAACATCGGCCCGTGGTCCGAAGCGGGCGCGGTACTGAGCCTTGACGATTTCGTCAAGCAGGCGAACTTCGATACGAAGAAAATCATTCCCGCCGCCTTGGAACGCATGAAGGTGGACGGCAAGGTATACGGCTTCCCGATCTCGATGAGCATGGCAAGCCGGCTGTACTACAACAAGAAGATGTTTCAGGACGCGGGCATTGCCAAGCCGCCGGAAACGCTTGAAGAGATGTTCGAGGTCTCGAAGAAATTGACCAAGAAGGATAGCAAAAACGGCTATGAGCAGGTCGGCTTCATCCCCGACTATCCGTGGATCGACAACGTCTTCTGGCCGATCATCTTTGGCGGCTCCTGGGATGACGGCAAGGGCAAGCTGACGGCCGCCCAGAAGGCGAACGTCGATGCGATCGCTTACCAGACTTCGTATTACAAAGAGTTCGGCAGCGAGGGCATCTCCAAGTTCAAATCCGGCATGGGCAAGGCCGACACGCCGCAGGACCCGCTCATCACCGGCAAGCTCGGCATGATGATCGGCTGGGAGAACATGTACAACGACAAGCGCGGCGAAGGCGGAGCGATCGGCGTTGCGCCGTTCCCTTATCCGAAAGACCGGCCCGAGCTGAAGAACGCGGGCATGGTCAGCCCGATTGCGATGTTCATCCCGGCGAAAGCGAAGAACAAGGAAGCGGCCTGGAAAGTGATGCAGTATTTCTTGTCGGAGGATGTGCAGATCGAGTACGCGACCAAAGCGAAGACGATTCCGGTGCTCCTGAGCGCGCTGGACAATCCGAAGCTGACCAAGAACGAAGCGACGAAGTCGCTGACGGAATTTTTCGAGAGCGCGAAGAGCTCGAACCTGAACGGCTTTCCGAACAGCGTCTATATCAACGAATATTTGCAGGCGCTGAACGAAGAGACGGAAAAAGCGCTCAAGGGCCAGATCACGCCGCAGCAGGCGATGGACAACGTCGTGGCCAAAATTCAACCGAAAGCGGATAAAGCGAACAAGAAATAAGAACGTCGTGGCGCGCGCATGCGGTTATCGCGCCGTTCGCGCGCCCCGAACATCGAAGAAGAGGAGGACCGGAGATGGATGCAGTCAATCGAATCGGAATCAAGCGCAGAGAGCGCCAGCGTCTCCTCGTCGGGTTGTGCTTTATCAGTCCGTGGCTGATCGGATTTTTGCTGTTTCAGCTGCTGCCGATCATATCTTCGTTCTATTACAGCCTGACGGAGTACAACCTGTTCGAAGCCCCGCAGTGGGCGGGCGCCGCGAATTACGCGGAGCTGGTCGTAGACGGTAAGGTATGGCAATCGCTGTACAATACGCTTTTTATGGCGGTGTTCGGGCTGTTCCCGCATCTGGCTTTCGCGCTCGGCATTGCCATGCTGCTCAACAAAGACGTTAAGGGAAAATCGCTCTACCGTACAATATATTTTCTGCCTACGCTCGTGCCGACGGTTGCCGCGACGCTGCTGTGGATGTGGCTGCTGAACGCGCAGTACGGGCTGATCAACGAGCTGCTCGGCATGCTGGGACTGCCGCAGCCCGTCTGGCTGCTGGAGCCGCAATGGACGAAGCCCGCGCTGATCCTGATGGGCTTCTGGGGAACGGGGACGGCGAGCATTATGTATTTGGCCGCCCTGCAGGATGTGCCGCGCATGTATTACGAAGCGGCGGAGATCGACGGAGCCAACGCCTGGCAGAAGTTCCGCCACATTACGCTGCCGGCGATCTCGCCGATGACGCTGTTTCAGGTCATCATGGGCGTCATCGGGGCGCTGCAAATGTTCACGCAAGGCTACGTGTTCGCGGACGGCAACGGGCAGGCGATCGGCGGACCGGAAAATTCGCTTTTGTTCTACGCGGTGTACTTGTACCAGACGGCGTTCTCGTTCCTGCGGATGGGCTACGCGTCGGCGATGGCCTGGGTGCTGTTCGTTATCGTCTTCCTGCTGACCTTTCTGGTCTTCAAAACATCGGCCCGCTGGGTTTATTACGGAGGTGAGCGCTAATGTCCAAGGCAACTGCCGCAACGTCTTCCCTATCCGTTAGCCGGAATAAGCGAAAGCGAGCTCTCGGGGCGCGCCCAAGCTGGGTGACGCATCTGCCGCTCGTGCTCGTCGGCCTGCTGTTTCTGCTGCCGTTCGTCTGGCTGGTCATTACGTCGCTCAAAACCGATGAGGAAATCTTCGTCGTGCCGGTCCGGTGGTGGCCCGAGACGGTCCAGTGGAGCAACTACGTCAATGCGATGAAGGCCATTCCGTTTTTCCAATACACAATGAATACGGTGCTGATTTCCGCCCTTTGCGTGCTCGGCGTTGTCGTCATCGCGCCGCTAGTCGCTTACGGGTTCGCTCGGATTCAGTTTAAGGGCAGAAATGCGCTGTTCCTTGTGATGATGAGCACGCTGATGCTTCCTTTTCAAGTGACGATGATTCCGCTTTACGTGCTGTTCAACAAGCTGGATCTGATCAATTCGTACTGGCCGATCGTGCTTTCCTCGTGGTTTGGCACCGGCATGGCGTACTACATTTTTATGGTGCGGCAGTTTTTTATGGGCATCCCGCACGAGCTGACGGAGTCGGCGAAGATTGACGGCGCTTCGGAGTTTCGCATTTATGCGCAAATTATTCTTCCGTTGGCGAAGCCGGCGATTTTAACCGTGGGGCTGTTCACGTTTCTGGCGGCGTGGGGCGATTTTCAAGGCCCGCTCATTTATTTGAACGATCCGGAGAAGTGGACGCTGTCGATCGGGCTGAAGCAGTTCATCCGCGAGAATCAAGTAGCTTGGGGGCAGCTGATGGCGGCTTCGACCTTGTTCACTGTTCCGATCATTATTATGTACTTTTTCGTGCAGAAAAAATTTATCGAGGGCATCTCCATCACGGGGATGAAATAACCAAAAGCAGCATCCGGGGAGGAATTGACAATGAAGCTGGGCATCAGCTCCTACAGCTTGTATCAGGCGGTGCAGCGCGAAGGCTGGACCATCCTGGACATTATCGAATGGATTGCGGAGAACGGGGGCGAGCACGCGGAAATCGTGCCGCTGGAGTACGACCTGCTGGAGCAGCCGGAGCTGGCGGACCGGATCCGGGAAAAAGCGGCGCAGTGCGGAATCGAGCTGTCCAATTACGCGATCGGCGCGAACTTTGTGACGGAGTCGGACGAGGCGTACTTGGCAGAAATCGAGCGGGTCAAAAAGCACGTCGAGCTTGCGCATCGCATGGGCATCCGGCTCATGCGGCACGATGCGGCGTCCCGGCCGCTGCCGGAAACGACGATCTCCCGGTTCGAAGCGGATCTGGGGCGGGTGGCGGAGGCTTGCCGTCAGGTAGCCGACCATGCCGCTTCGTACGGCATCGTCACCAGCGTGGAAAATCACGGGTATTACATCCAGCACAGCGACCGGGTGCAGCGGTTGGTGGACCGGGTGGACCGGGATAATTTCCGGACGACGCTGGACGTAGGCAACTTCCTGTGCGTCGACGAGCTGTCCGTTCCGGCTGTCAGCAAAAATATTCCCATCGCCTCGATGGTGCACGTGAAGGATTTTTACGTCCGGCCTTCGTACCGGAATCCCGGCGAGGGATGGTTCCGGTCGGCGGGCGGCAGCTATTTGCGCGGGGCGATTGCCGGTCAAGGCGACATCGATATGCCGGAGGTGCTGCGCATCATCAAGGCGTCGGGCTACGACGGGTACGTATCCATCGAATTTGAAGGCATGGAAGATTGTAAGCAGGGAGCCAAGATCGGCATGGATTACGTCCGCGCCATGTGGAAGGAACTGTAAACCTGAGTATATACTCGGATCGGGAGGATTCGTCATGAGTAAAGTGAGAATCGGCGTTATCGGAGCGGGAAGTATCTCGGAAATGCATTTGAAGGCTTATGCGGGCAACCCGGAGGCGGAGCTTGCGGCGATCTGCGATTTGAACGGGGAGCGGGCGAAAACTAAGGCGGAAGCCTACGGCGCGGGAAAAGTATTTACGGATTACATGCAGCTGCTTGCCGATCCGGACATCGACGCGGTGAGCGTGTGCACGTGGAACAACAGCCACGCCGCCATCAGCATCGCCGCCTTGGAGGCGGGCAAGCATGTGCTGTGCGAGAAGCCGCTGTGCAAGACGGTAGAGGAAGCGCTTCAGGTGGAGGCGGCAGTCGGCCGGAGCGGCAAGACGCTGCAGATCGGCTATGTGCGCCGGTATGGCACCAACGTGCGCGTGCTGAAGAAGTTCATTGATGCGGGCGAACTGGGCGAAATCTATTACGCCAAAGCGACCTGCTTGCGCCGTCTCGGCAATCCGGGCGGCTGGTTCTCCGACATCGAGCGCTCGGGCGGCGGTCCGCTCATCGACCTCGGCGTTCATATCATTGATCTGTGCTGGTATCTAATGGGCAAGCCGAAGGTCAAATCGATCAGCGGCAATGCGTACCGGAAGCTGGGCAACCGGAGCCATATTCAACATTTGGATTACTATAAGGCGGCCGATTACAATGAGCACAATACGGTGGAGGATCTGGCGAACGCGCTGATCCGTTTCGAGAACGGCGCTTCCTTGCTCGTGGATGTCAGTTTTACGCTTCAGACCAAGAAGGACGAGTTCGCTGTCAAATTGTATGGTGATAAGGGCGGGGTCGAGGTCGAGCCGGAGCTGACGATTGTCACGGAGCGGCACGACACGATCTTGAACGTCACGCCGCAGATCGATCACTTGTCGTTCGATTTCGAACGCGGCTTCCAGAACGAGATCGATCATTTTATCAATTGCTGCCAAGGCCGGGAGCAGACGATCAGCCCGGTTCAGGACGGCGTAGAAATGATGAAAATGCTGTGCGGCATCTACGAATCGGCCCAGTCGGGCGAGGAAATCCGGTTTTAGCATCCTATTTGCGGTTGGGAGATCATATGATGAGACAAAGAATTGCGGAGAGAGGCCTGGTCGTCTCCTGCCAAGCGTATGAGGGGGAGCCGCTGTTCGGCCCCCATCATATGGCCGAGATGGCCAAAGCGGCGGTGCTTGGCGGGGCGGTCGGCATTCGCGCGAACGGGCTCGCGGATATTTTTGCCGTGAAGCAAGCCGTCGCTGTACCGGTGATCGGCTTGAACAAACGAAGCTGCGAAGGCAGCGACGTGTATATTACGCCGACGCTGGAGGATGCGCTCGCCGTTCATGCCGCCGGCGCGGATATTATTGCGCTGGACGGCACGAACCGGCCGCGGCCTGACGGACGGACGCTGGCGGATACAGTGAAGGAGCTGAAGCGGCGGGACATCCTGATTATGGCGGATATTTCGACCGAGGAGGAAGGGCGATACGCCGCGAAGCTCGGCGTTGACTGGATATCGACCACGTTGTCGGGCTACACGCCGTACAGCACGCAATCGGCCGAGCCGGACATCGCGCTGGTGGCCCGCTTGGCCGCAGCCGTGCAAGTCCCGGTTGTTGCGGAAGGAAGATACGGCAAGCCGGAGGACGTCAAGCGAGCGCTGGACGCAGGTGCGCAGTTCGTCGTCATCGGCGGGGCGATTACGCGTCCGCAGCACATTACCGAACGGTTCGTGCACGCCATTCGGGAGAGCGGCTAGAGTTGAAGCGGCCGGGGGAGGGAGAAACCATGCGAACCATACTGTATGTTCCGCTAGATGAACGTCCGTGCAACTTCGATTTTCCGGCCGATCTGGCCGCCGGTACGGATTTTCGGCTCGTGAGGCCGGAGCCGGAGGCGATGGGGCGCAAAAAATCGCCTGCGGACGTGGAACGGCTATGGGCCTGGCTGTTCGAGCAGGCGGCCGAAGCCGACGGCGCGATCGTTTCGCTGGATACGCTGGTGTACGGAGGCATCGTGCCGTCGAGACTGCATCGGCTGTCCCCGGAGCAGTGCCGGGAGCGGCTGGATAGGCTGCGCAAGCTGAAGCAAATCAATCCGAAGCTGCGGCTGTATGCCTTCAATCTGATCATGCGTTGTCCGAGCTATTCGAGCAGCGACGAGGAACCGGACTATTACGAGTCGTGGGGGAAGGACATTTTCCGGCGGGGGGTTCTTCGGCACCGGGCGGAGCTTGGGCTGGCGGACGAGAAGGAGCTTGCGGAGCTGAAACAGCTGGATGCGGCTGTCCCTGCCGATGTCTGGCAGGATTACACGGCACGGCGGGACGTCAATCTGCAGGTCAACCGGTGGGCGGTCGAACTGGTGAAGGAGCGGATCGTCGATTTCATGATCGTGCCGCAGGACGACTCGGCGCCCTTCGGGCTGACGGCCGTAGACCAGCAGCGCGTGCGCGAGCATATCCGGAGCCTGAGTCTGCAGCTCCAGGTGCATATGTACCCGGGAGCCGATGAGGTCGGCTGCACGCTGCTGGCCCGCATGATCAACGGGTTTATGGGCGTCCGGCCGCTCATTTACCCGCATTTTTCGAGTGTGCAGGGTCCGTTCGTGACGCCGCTGTACGAAGACCGGATGCTGTACGAGACGCTAAAATGCCACATCGTGGCCGCAGGCGCGCTGATGGCTTCCTCCGTCAGCGAAGCAGATCTGGTTCTGTGCGTGAATACGCCGGGAGAGCAGATGATCGAAGCCGGTGAGCAGGCCCTGCCGAATCCGAACCGCGGATATACCGTGCTGCGGAACCTCGTCGAATTGACCGAAGTGGCGCACGAGGTCGTTCACCGCTGGAAGAAGCCGTGTCTGGTCGCCGACGTCGCCTATGCCAACGGCTCCGATCTGGAGCTGCTGGCGCTGCTGCGGCAGAAGGGTCTGCTGTTCCGCTTGGCCGCCTACGCCGGTTGGAACACCAACGGCAATACGCTTGGCACGTGCCTCGCGCAGGGGCTCCTCTATTACTTGTACGGCGATACGCCGGGCCATCGCGATTTTCTGGCCTTGCGGTTCGTAGAGGACGCGGGCTACTGCGCATCCGTCCGTCAGCAGGTCACCCGGTCGTGCTTGCCGTCCATGGGGCATACGTACTTCTCGGTCGACGGGGAGCGGGGGGCGGTGGCGGACCTTGTGAAGCAGGAGCTGCAGCGGTTTGCCCGGGAGCAGATCGACGACGAAGGGCACCGCGTCGTGATTGACGACTGCCACATGCCGTGGAGCCGGATGTTCGAGGTCGGCCTGCGCGTGCGTGTCGAGAGGAGATAGGGGGCTTTGTCCCAGTCCAGGCAACCGCCAGCCCCAAGGGAGCCGGGAGGCGCCGGCGGTTGCCTATCTATAAGCCTCTGCGGATGAAGTTTGCCGAAACCGCCCGCAAGCCCAAATCCTTGGCCCAGACGGACAATTGTCCGACATGATGAATTTCGTGGGCGATCACATGTCTTAAGATTTCGCCTTGGGTAAACGTTTCTTCCATCCCGGAAGGTGTAATAGGTTCTCCATCCGATTCATTTGTCCAATGTACAAGAAAGTCCTCGACTTCGATCCGATACTGTGCGGACAGCTGCCGTATTTTGTCCAAACTGGCGTTGTCGTTGAAAGCAGGCTCCGGGTCCGGCTCGCCCTTGATGGCCCGAATCCAGCTGCACTCCACATCGACGATATGAAACAGCGTTTTCAGGATGGAGCCGACTCCGCCGGTGCGTTCGCGCAGCAGCTCTTCCTCGCTTATTGCCTCGAAGGTTTCAAACCATTCGTCCCGTACCATCCAATTGTAGCGAAATAACCGCAGCATTCGTTTTCCTCCTCAGACCGGTTCAGACTACTTCCATAATATCTGGTCGAAAGACCAAGCTCAATATGCCGTCTTACTGCATTGTCCCTCCGGCGTCAGCTGATAGAAGCCGTCCTGTACGTACAACCGGTAGGAGCGGCTTTCCTCATCGTAAGCGGCTGCGTGCTGCCATGCTTCTTCCAGCGATTCCGTCTTGATCAACCGATGGAAAAAGTGCATGATGAACAGCGCGGCCGCTTCTCCCGAAACATCGATATCGGCGGCGATATACGCTTTAAGGTTTCCTTGCATAAAAGCTTTGCCCGCTTCTTCGACACCCGCAGAGCAGGCCGTATTGATGACAACCGCTCCCGGCAGATCAATCGCTTGGCCTATCGTCTCCGGAAGCATAACCTCATCGTGCAAGCTCGAAACGTCGATTTCTTCGATATATTCGCCGAAAATAATCCCGCCCTTGTCCCCATGAGCGCTAATAATAAGGTAAGGCGGAGCGTTTTCTTCTCCTTGTCCGATCACTTGCAGAAAATCCCCCGGCGTGCCGATGGCATGAAACAGCGTAACCGTATTGAATTGTTCCAGGGTCGTACGAATAAAATTGGCCTCGCCGCCGTCGTCGATCGCAGCGATCGCAACAGGCAATCGTTTGGCGTAAAATCGGGTATCGGCAGGTTTCCACATGGTGTACCACTCCTCATCTATTTTTATATGCTTACGACGAGGGGTTTTCATGGTTTCGCTGTTTTTGGTTTCGACCCAAGGCGAATGCAAAAAAGCACCTTTCTTGAAGGACGAGGCCAGCCGCTGTATGCCGCCCCTTCCTATCTAGAAATGTGCTTTATTTTGAAAGTTTTTTGTGTCGGAATCCCGCTCTTGTACGATTGAGCTTACAGCGTCAAGTTCACGATTGTTCCGGCGGGTGATTTATTTCCTTTACGCTTCTCCGAGTACGTCTCGATTTCTTGCGCCGTTAGCTGTCTCCTCCCGGATTGCTGCGGTTTATCCAAGCTTTCATCTTCTTTCGTTTGTTTGGCGGGCTTGGCGGAAGCGATCTTGTCCTCCTCCCGGACCGCTTTAGCGATGTCGCTTGCGATATTACCGGACAGTTCCATAAGCTTGCCATTTAAGTTCTCGGCTTTTTCCTTCAATTCGCTTGAGCGTACAGGGTCGCTGTGCTCCCAGCCTTTGGCCTCCGTTCGCAGCGTATTTTGCGCCATCTTGATGCGGCCGAAGTTCTGCTTCTCCTGGCTCGCCGACACAACCGCTTGCATTGTGTTTGAAGATAAAACAGAGTCCTCTTGGGACCGCTCATTCGGGTAGCCGCCGCCAGGACTGGAGGCGTTCGACTTCTCGCCCTTTTTCTTGCTCTCTTCGTCTAATCCCGCTGCCTTCCGCTGCTCTTCGAGCTGGATTTTTCTCATCTGCTCTTCCAGCTCCCGGATTTGCTTGTCGATGTTTTCGAGCTCCGCTTTCATCGATTCCGCACTCGTGCCTTTTTTCAAAGCCTCGCTTAAATAATTGTCTCGTCGTTCCATCAGCCCTTGCTTTTGTTCCATTAACCGCTCCAGTGCTGAGGCCGCCGTTTTTTGACCGGGACCGTTAAGGAAAGGCTTGCGGATGGTAACCCTGTCCTGCTGCTGTTGCTTGTGCTCCTGCTGTTCGTTCGCATTGGATCGCCGAGCGAACGTGTGATTACCATGTGCGCCGACAAACGAAGGCCGTAAGTCTAAGGAAACGCGCATGAATAGGATCCTCCTCCGTGATTTTATTGTAAAAGCAATCCTTATTTTACTATATCGTCTAATCTCATGAATTTTTAAAACGATTTACTAAAAAAGTTTATTGAAATAAATTTTTTGCTTCTAAAGACTTGGATACGGCGTCCCGTATCTTGATCACCTGAATGGCGGATGTAATATCGAGAATCGTTTTAAGAGACTAAATAAACACCGTATCGGCATCCGTATGCTCGAAGCACAGATTAACCGTCCGCACGTTCGATCTGGTCCGGTGAACGACTCCGGCAGGAATGGTGATGGAATCGTTGGCTTTCAACGATACGGTGTCGCGGTCTTGGAAATCGATGAGCAGCTCGCCTTCCAGCACGATAAACAGCTCGTCGGAGGTCGGGTGATAATGCCATTGATATTCGCCGGTGAACACGGCCAGCCGAAGACAGCTTTCATTGACGGTACTGACGACAACGTTGCGGTACTGCTCTTCGACGCTGCCGCTTACTTGCGACAGATTGATAACTTCAAGTTCTTGGGCTGATTTCACTGTGTATCATCCTTTGCTAGTTGTAGTGTTATTTTTTCGGGCGATGAGGTGGGTGAATACCGCAATATCTCGATAAGGACTAAGACGTCCTAATTCGAGTTCCAGTTTCACGGCCCGGCGGTGCCACTCTTCCTGCTGCTTGATTTCATTATCGGCAATGTATCCGTAGATGTTGTGGATGCCGCACCGGTCAAGAACTTCGTAACCCGCTTCCTGAAGCCATTGCTGCAGCCGTTCATAGGGATACGTGGTGATGTCCGTTTGAATGACGCTGCTGTAGTCCTGATCGGTTTCGAGGCCGTGCAAGGCTTCCTCGGGATCTTTAAGGATGACCGCTTTCTTCATCACTTTCCCCACAGGGTTATGAGCAATGAGCGATAAATAGCCGCGTTCGTTCTGCTTGGAGCCGATTCGCTTGAGCAAGTCTCCGGGCTCTTCCACATATTCCAGGACGTTATGGCAAAATAGCCAGTCATACCGTCCCGGCAAAGCAAGCTCCTCTTGAAGTGTGGACACCCTGTAATCGATGCTCATGCGATTGTTCGACGCGGATTGCTTCGCGATTTCGATCATTTCCGGCGTAGGGTCGATTCCTGTCACTCGATTTCCTCTCCTGGCGTACTCCGAGCTGGTGATGCCGAAGCCGCAGCCGATGTCCAGAATCGATTGTCCGGCTCCTTCGAGAAAACGGTCGATTTGATGCCAGGCTGTCGCATAAAATAACTGTCCCCATGGCATCTCGGTAGAGGTTAAATAAGATTGGATCGATTTGGAGAACGATGCGGTCTTGGAAGCCATAGGATATCGCTCCTTTTATAGTTGTTCTTTTTCGGATTTACGAATGGAAGCTGCTGCTACGCAAACGGCGATACTGACTACTCCGGATGCGATGTACGTGTTCGTATAATACGGAAGCGCCTCCGCCTCAACAAACTGCAGCACGCTTGTCCAATTCACGATTCCGTCGCCGCCGCCATCCCCGCCTGAGGCTACAAAAGTCGCGCCGATAAGAAACAACAAAACCCGCTCTCCCACCACGGGTGCGATACTGATCCAGAAAGCTCCTTGACGGGGCCGTGCAAACTGCTTTCTTGCATACAGCCCTGCTGTGATATAGGGGAGGATGAGTACGCTGAATCCAATAATCGCGCCTGAAATATGTCGCTGACGGTCGACGGGAAGGCCGGTCATCAGCATGTAGGCTTGAACGGTGACAAACAGGCATAGAAGATAGGCGATTGTGGTGACGAACCAGCCTTCGACGTATTTTTTCACAGTGCCAGATCCTTTCTGAATAAAAGTTACTCATCCTATGCGCCGGTGGGCTGATCCGGGTGCAGCAGTACGTCAACTGCTAAACGGATCTTTTCCTCTTGAATGGAGCATATGGTAGTCGATCCATTTGTCCAACGTGCTTTTGCTGTAATAGCGCCGGCCGTTAATTTGAAAGAACGAAATATATTGATTGGTATCGTAAGCCGACAGCTTCTCTCGGATCGCTTCCGATTTGTTTACCAGCTCTTTGAAGCTGGCTTCAGGCAGACCTACATAGCTTGCCGCTTCTTCATCCGTTAGAAGCATTGCGTTGGACAGTGCTCGTGGCTTGCTCGAATCCTTGGGCACGAAGGCAGCTTGAATGGCATCGGCGATTAGTTTGGCTCCGTAGATGAAGGACAGGCAGCACACGATAACCAAAACCACCTGCAAAATGGGGTGGGTTTTATGCATTGGCAACACGATCCTTTCGTTACGGCTAGTGTTGAACAGTCACGATAGGTTGCGGTACCCCGTTATTCTCGTCCGGATAGCCGAGCGAAGCATTAATAAACCGGCAACCATGGCTGGTGTAATCCATTCGGCTGTGTACATGCCCGAAGCACCATATCTTATTGTGAATGTGCCTTAAATACTCCGAGCCGTCAAAATAATAAAAGCTCGTCGCCAGTTGTTCCGCCCGGTCGGCAGGGACATGCGTCCAGTCAGGCGATACATGGGTTACGATAACATCGCTGTCCGGGAGAACTTGGCGAAGCTTCCGATTCTCTTCTTGAAACATCCAGTTCACCAATCTCGGTCTACCTTCGATTAACGCGGAATCGTTCGAAATGGTTTTCCAATGGTCGTAGATCTGGTCCTCGTCAGCCTTTAATACTTGGAGACCGTACTGAAAGTCGTACCACATGCCGCAGCCGCCGAACCGAATCCCATCGATTTCGGTCGAGCTTCCGTCCAAGATATGCACGTCCGGCAGCGGGTCAAGGAGCCGCTTCATTTCGGCCCATCGGTGGAACGAGTTCTTTTTGTATTTATTTTTGATGGATTTGGACACTAAATAGTAGTCGTGGTTGCCTGCTGCGATGACGATATGAGTGTAATGCTCCTTGAGCCTCGTAAGCATCATTGCATTCTGTTTATTGAAATGTCCGAGATCACCGGCGATGACTAGAGTGCTTGAGGGAGAGGCAGGCAAAAGCAGCTGAATAAAAGCATCCAACTGCCGGTTCATTTTCGTCAAATTGCCCGAATGCTCCACCCAAAAGTCCAAGTGGATGTCCGATATCAGGTCGAATTTCACCATTTTCCGTTACCTGCTACAGAGTCTTCTTCAAAAAGTATTTCGTGCACCCCTGAATCGGAAAATCCTCCAGAGTCCCGAACACCTCGAAGCCGTGCTTTTTATAGAAATCCGGAGCCTGGAAGCTGAAGGTGTCCAAATAAATGAGTTTTACGTCTTGCAGTCTTCCGGCCTGTTCGATCTCTTGAAGCAAGCGCGATCCCAGTCCCAATTTACGAGAGCCTTCATCTACCCACAGCATTTCAACAAAAATACCTTCACCGAACCGACGGCTAAGCAGTCCGCCGATGATCTCTTGGTTTTCGTTTTTTACAATGAAGTTTATGAAATCGTAGGAAGCGTCCACGTTCTTGAGGTTGTAAGCTATCAGCTGATTCCGAACGAACCCGTATTCGTCCGATTCACTGGCAACTCTTTCCAATTGGTAGTTCATGTTTTTCTCCTCCATTTCGTGGCTTACCTAGCTTACCAATCGCTATTTCCGGGCCTCCATCCCGTTTCTTGAGACCAGGAATGCGCTTGCTGCAAAATGCTCCAAATCACAGGGGTCTTCCCGTCCACGTAGCTCTCCCGCTCATTCCGGTATAGCTCCATGAGACGATGCTTCTCCTTGACGTAGGCCGTACAAGCTTCCGGATGGGAACGCAAGTAGTCTCTAAATAAAAGAGTCAGCTGCTCGGACCAACTGCCGTGTTCTCTGACATGGATGTGGGTTCTTTTTGTTCCCGGACTTTCTCTGAAATAGGCTTTGGATTTGTCAGGGTTATCCTCTCGATGAATGAAGCCGATGCTTTCCAGCTGCGGCTTATAAGTCTCCAGAGATGCAAGCTGCTTTACTGAAATTTGAATGTCGATAATGGGCTTCGCATCGATCCCCTTCACGGAAGTGGACCCGACATGGTCAATTCGTATGGCGGCGTCTCCCAAGGATTGTCTTATGCGCTCTCCGATGATTTTGAATCCATCGGGCCACGAATCGTTGTAAGTTAAGACGATAACCGGGTCTTTCATGATTCACCTCGCGTTGTTCCGTTAAAATGACTCCTGAAGAATAGTATACCAAAATTTGGCTCGTGGCGAAAAAACAACACCGTACTTGCTGCGGTCTGTCATGGACACCATATCGCTCCGACGCATGAAAGACATATTCAAAAGGGAACAGCAAAGGTATACTAAGAATTAGCAAATTCACAGCAGAGCATGTCCCAGCCTTGTATTTATACTTCCGAAGAAGAGGTGGCAGAATGACTATTTATATCGCGCTGCTGCGGGGAATTAATGTGAGCGGATATAATAAGATCAAGATGGCCGAATTGAAGCGTACGCTGGAAACGATGGGCCTGCATCGGGTCCAAACATATATTCAAAGCGGCAATGTCCTGTTCGAATCGGAAGAGAGCCCGGAGACGCTGCCTTGTCGACCTATTGTCCACCAGCGAACGAGATAACGATGAATACCACATCCACGGACACGAGATTTACTTCTTGTTCCGTCAAAGCATACTGGATTCCAAGCTGGCGAAGCATCTGCAAAAGCTGGGCGATACGGCGACAACGCGCAACTGGAATACGATGAACAAACTGGCTGCGCTGGCGAAAGCGATGCAGGCTTAACGGGAAAACTGCCGTCTGGAAAAGAAAGAATGACTCATCGGAATGACTGACCGTTTCTGTCAGGGATCTGAAATTATACTCATGATGAGGAGAAAAAAGATCCCGGGAGGAATGGGCATGTTTACGACGATAGCGAATTTTGCGGCGGAATGGGAGAAGGAGGCGGAATTGACCGTTCAGGTTTTGAACGGACTGACCGACGAGTCGTTACAACGGAGGATTGACGCCGATCGCCGAACGTTGGGAGCGCTGGCTTGGCATCTGGTCACGTCGATTGATTTTATGACCGCGTTGGGTCTTGATTTCAAGGGAGTGAGCGAAGGCGTGAAAGCTCCGGAATCGGCGGAAGTCATCGCTGAGGAGTACAGGCGTATCAGCGGTGCTTTACTCGAAGCCGCAAAGACGCAATGGACTGATGACAGGCTTCGCGAGTCGTGCACGATTGGGGGAGGGAAGTGGCCGATTAGCGCTGCTTTGCGGTATTTTCTCATGCACCAGGCCCACCACCGGGGCCAGATGACGGTGCTGATGAGGCAAGCCGGATTGCGTCCCCCTGAAATCTACGGCCCGACTTACGAGACATGGGTGGATAAGGGAAAGGCCCCTTTGGACTGACCGGCGTACAAAAGAATCGATTCCAGACGATTGCGGGAAAGAAGGTTGGTTTGGACCATGACGAAAGCGGATAACATGTTATCGATCCTCTGGATGCTTCGCTCGGGCAAGCGGATGACCGCCAAGCAGTTGGCAGAAGAGCTGGAGATTCACGTGCGGACGGTCTACCGCTGCATCGATTCTCTGTGCGCCAGCGGAGTGCCGATCGTCGCGGAATCCGGTCCAAACGGCGGCTACAGCATTTTGAGCCGTTTCGCCGATTCCCCGCTCGTCTTCGATGCCGAGGAGCAGAAGGGACTGATCCATGCCACGATCTTC
This sequence comes from Paenibacillus sp. A3, assembly GCF_001399685.1. Lineage (GTDB taxonomy): Bacteria > Bacillota > Bacilli > Paenibacillales > NBRC-103111 > Paenibacillus_G. Next base: position 43,221 of record NZ_JTHN01000078.1, on the reverse strand, counting down.
GCCAAGGAGGCCGGGTACCCGTACTCGGACGCTTTGGCCCGGGCGGTGGACAAGCTGAAGCGCTACGCGAACGAAAAGCAGCTGGACCTGCTTGAGCGCCATAGCGGCGGCTTGTCGGTCATTTATCCGCCCGCCGACGGCGGGGATCAGGCCTATCTGCAAGTGCTGGAGGAGGCGGCCGGACAGGGGCGGACGCTGGAAATGGAATATGACCGGGGCAAGGGGGAGGCTTCTCCTCCGCGGCTGTTCAATTCTTACGGCATTGTCTTCTGGAAAGGAGGCTGGTATGCGGTCGGGCATTGCGGCTACCGGGGAGAGATACGGAGCTTTCGCGTGGACCGCATACGCGGGCTGCGGGAGACCGAGGGACGCTTCGAGCGTCCGGCGGGGTTCTCCGCCAAGGATCATCTGCTCGGCAATTTACTCCCCGATCCGTCCGGTCCCGCGGAGTTTGAGACCGTGCTTATTCGAGGGAAGGAGCAGGTGCTGAACGAGCTGTGCCGGCATTGGCTGTTCGGCCATGCGCTTGTGGAGCGTCAGCCGGAAGAAGCCGTATTCCGTTTGGAACGTTCGACACTGCAGACTTACGTGCCCTGTTTTCTAATGCCGTACAGTACGGCATTGCAGATCGAGTCGGAGCTGCTCGTCCGGAAAATGACGGAGGCTAGCGCCCGCATATTTGCGCATTACGAAGCGATGTTATCTGATCACACAAGTAGAAAGGGAGATGAATCATGAGTAAATACGCTATGTTCGGAAAGTTGACCGCCCACCCGGGGAAACGGGAAGAGCTTGCAAAAATGATGCTGGAAGCCGATACATTAAACGAAATGGAAGGCTGCATCTATTATATTCTGCATGAAGCAGAAGAAGATCCGGACGTCTTGTGGATCACGGAGCTGTGGGAGAGCCAGGAGGCGCATGCCGCGTCGCTGAAGAACGAAAAAGTGCGCGAGCTCATCGGGCGCTGCCGTCATTTGATTGCGGAAGCCGGTGGCGTAAAGGTCCGGCCGATCGGGGGAAAAGGGTTTTGATGAGGAAGTTCTGCGCATAGGTAAGTGAAAAACTAGGATGTGTGTATCACAGCGCATCCTGGTTTTTTTATTATGTCACTCATGTCGTTACTTATTTTTAATTCGTTGTATGAATCCTAGCACGTATTCCTTATCTTCATTGTTTAAGCTGCGAATCGCTTGAAATAGCTTCCGATCCAGCTCGTCTAATGGCGGAAACTGGACATGGTCCGATGCTCCGGTTAAATAATCTGTAGTCACTTCAAAGATTTGTGCAAGCTTAACCAATGTTTCGGTATCCGGATCACGTATCCCGTACTCCCAATTGGCGTAAGTGCTGCTGCGTTTGATACCTAATCGTTCGGCTACATAGGTTTGAGACCAGCCTTTATCTTCTCTCAAGTGCCTCAACCGTTCGGCAAGTACGGACATAGGTCGTCACCTCACATTTCATCAACATTGTAACAATAAAGCATCATGGTAATAAAGATTTACACTAAAAGTGTTGATAACACATTCGGTGTATGATATATTTAATTTCAATCTACACAAAATGTGTAAAAACTATGGAAGGAAGAGAATAATCATGAATGTTCTATGGTTACTGCCTGATGACACAATTATAGAATCTAGCGTTCCGAACATCGATCAGCTTCTGTTTATATTAGAGCTAGTTGATCTTGTATCGATAAAAGGGATTTCATACAAAGCTTTTCAATCAGAACTGATTGTTGAGGAAGGTCGAATAAAAGTTTCTATTGCGTTGAATAGATATCCATCCCGCGCGGTTATTTGATGCAAAAGCCCTCTTACAGCGTATCGTCTGCAAAAGGGCCGTTCGCCTACTTCTTATTAATCCACGCGGACACGGACTCCAATAGTTCATTTTCTTTGTCCTCCGCGCCGCGGTCGAACTGCTCGACCAGCTTGTTCAGCCTGCCGGTTTGGTAGCCGTAGTCATACATGGCCGCGGCTACGATCGAGAGGCGCAGGTCGCCGTCGTTGGCATCGGCGTACCGGTTCATGAGACTCTTCAGGAAACGATCGTTCTCCACTTCGATAACTGCGGCTTCGGAAATGTCCGCTTTTAGCTTATTCTCGAATTTCAAGAGCACGTGCTCGTGGAACTTGATCAGCTTTTCCAGATGGCGGTCGAATTCCCGATCGATCTCCGGAGTGCGGGTAGCTTGAAAATAATGCTCCTCGACGGATTCCAGCACTTCCATCCCTTTGTGCAGCGTGTGCAGCATTTGCTTGTAAACGACCAAATGACGGGCTTCGCTAAATTTGGCGCGCTTGAGCTTATGCAGCTCTTCTTCGAACAGGGTGTACTTGTCCGTCAGCGACTTGAGTGCTCCTTCGAGCGCCTGCTTTTCGTCGCGGAATACGCTTTCCTTGATTTCGTCCGAAATGACCGTGCGCAGCAGCAGAGACATTTTGAAGAAAATCGATTCGATCTGCTTCACGAATTGTACTCTGGGGCGGGGAGGGAAGAACGTAATGTTGATCAAAAAAGCGGAACCGATCCCGATTAAGCTCAGCAAAAACCGGTTGAGCGCGAAATCCCACTGACCGGACGCTTCCATGACAGCAATGACGGTCACCAGTGTCAGGCCGACGGTTTCTTCCATTTTGAGTTTCAGGCAGATCATAATGGCAAGGATACAAACAATGCCGACCGCAACCGGGTCGTTCGAGAAAATCATACCGGCGACCAAGGCCAACACGGCCCCGAGTGTATTCGTTTGCAGCTGTTCGAGAAAATAACGCCACGACCGGTAAATGGATGGCTGCATGGCAAAAATCGCAGCGACTCCAGCGATGACAGGGGGCGTGTACCCGACCAGTACGCTAATATACAGTGCCAGGGTAACCGCAATCCCCGTTTTCAATACGCGGGCTCCGAACGTCACAGTCACCCCTCCTTTAATAATAGTATTCACGATTATCTTACACGGAATCCCGGCTCGTTGGCAAAATGAAAATTGACGGATGCTTCGGATAAAAAAGTATAAAAAATGGAAACATTTTTTCTTTTTGTACATCTAAATGGGAGTAAGTTTCCAAAACTGGAGAGGAGCTACTTGAAAATGAAAAAACTCGCAATCGGACTTACTGTGGGAATGATGCTTGGGTCGGCGGCAACGGCATTTGCAGCGGAAGATATCGGCAAGGAAATCAAGGCAGTCTTTACCAAGTTTAACTTCAAAATTAACGGTATGGAGGCTGAGAAAGCGGCGAAAGCCGACACCCAGTTCGTAGACTATTCTATTCGTCTTATGGACTTGAATGCTGCCTTAGGGAAAAAGAACTACAGCGTCGGCGACGGAGGCGCTTCGGGGGATAAAACGACAATTCTGATCAACGGTAAAGAGTATAAATTACAAAGAACGATAGCGGACGGGCATACGAGGGTGGACATCAGGCCTCTCATTGATGCGAAACTTATCACTTTGGAAGAAGCGAAGGCTCTTTCCGAAGAAGTCAGAAAGGAACGAGAAAAAGCTCTGGGAACTAGTTGGGAAAAAGACGTAAATCTAGCTCATTTAGTAAAGTACCATGACCTGTATTTTGCAATTGAGGAGAAGTATAGCACCTCTTTAACTTCTCCGGATTTAGAAGGCAGCTGGACTTATCATAACGGGTACGAAGGCTGGATTAAATTAACTGGCGAAGAATACAAATTAAAGGCGGGTCCAAAAGAAATTTTGGATATGACGCCTTTGATCGAAGCGAATGTCATCACCTTGGAAGAAGTGAAAGACTTTCAGAAAAGGCATCATCCTTGAAATGCTCCCAAGCAGGACAATTCAGGTTGAGACTCAACCCGGATTGTCCTTTTTGCTATGCCCGCCCCGCTCCTTCCAATCCCGTCCCGCATGGTAAAAATTTTGCACAACTCGGTCAGAATCGTCCGCAGCGCGGGGAGAGGAGCCTCTTATATAGTAAGAAGCAACAATAGTATTGTTCACTTACAGGGGTGATAACGATGGAGACAAACAAGCTTTCGAACCGGACGTCGGGCGACGCGGCCAAATCCAAATGGAACAATTCCAAGAAGGAAGCGCTGGTCGGCTGGCTGTTTCTGGCTCCCGAATTTGTCGGGATTGTGCTGCTTTACGTATTTCCGGTCTTGTTCTCGCTGTATCTCAGCTTCAGCGAATGGAATCTGGTCGGGGGTATTTCTTCCATTAAATTCGTCGGACTCGAGAACTTCGCGAAGCTCTTTGATGACGAGAAAGTGCTGATGGCACTCAAAAATAACTTGATTTACACGGTGCTCACGGTGCCGGTCGGCATGCTGCTCGCCTTGATTCTCGCCGTGCTAATTCATTCGCGCGTCTACGGGAAAAGCTATTTTAAGGTCGCTTTTTTCATCCCGTATATTTCGTCGCTCGTCGCGCTTGGGGCGGTATGGAGCGCGCTGTACCATCCTTCGAAAGGGCCGATCAACCAGTTTCTGATCAGCCTCGGCATCACGGACCCGCCCAAATGGCTGGCGGATTCGAACTACTCGCTGCTCTCGATCATTATTATTGCGATCTGGGCCGGCATCGGCTACCAGATTGTCATCTACTTGGCGGGCTTGACGAACATTCCCGAAGAAATGTACGAAGCGGCCAGCATCGACGGCGCCTCGCCTTGGCATAAGTTTACGAAGATCACGCTGCCGCTGCTCGGGCCGACGACGTCCTTCTTGTTCATCACGCTGCTGATGTCGTCGTTCAAGGTGTTTGACCTTGTCGCCTTTATGACCGGCGGGGGACCGAACGACTCTTCGACAGTTATCGTCTTCCGCATCTACGAGGAAGGCTTCCGCAACTTCAAGATGGGCTACGCTTCCGCGATTTCCTGGCTCCTGTTCGCGATTGTCGGACTGGCGACACTTGCCACTTGGCAGCTCCAGAAGCGCAAAGTACATTACTAGAGAGGAGTAGAAGGGTATGCCTGTACGAAAATTCGATCTCACCAAATGGCTCCTGACGATCCTTCTCGGAGCGTTCTCCGTGTTGTTCCTGGTTCCGCTGATCTGGATGATCTCGGCCGCCTCGAAGTTCGAGAAGGACGTCATGGAATTCCCGATCCGCTGGATTCCGAAGGATTGGAACTTTATCGGCAACTTCCAAGAGGTGTGGCTGGGCAAGGTGCCGTTCTATCTCTTTTACTTGAATTCGCTCAAGCTGGCGCTGATCATGACGGCGTGCACGATCTTCTTCTCGTCGATGGCGGCGTTTGCGTTCACGAAGCTGCGCTTCAAGGGCCGGGATCTTGCCTTCGGCGTGCTGCTCACGTTCATGGTCATTCCGGAGCAGGCGACGCTCGTGCCGCGCTATCTTCTGATGAAATGGCTGCATATGTACAACACGCACGAAGGCATGGTTCTGATGGGCATGTTCTCCATCTACTTCACGTTTTTGCTTCGGCAGTTTATGATGGGGATACACAGCGATTTTATTGAAGCGGCGAGAATCGACGGCGCAGGCTATTTTAAAACGTATTGGAGCATCATCCTGCCGCTCTGTAAGCCCATTCTGGCGACGGTCGGCATTATCAAGTTCATCTGGACGTGGAACGATTACCAGACGCCGCTTATTTTCCTGATCAACAAAGGTCTGTACACGATCCCGCTGGGGATGCAAATGTTCAAGGATGAATTCGCCGACAACTACGCGGTGATCATGATGGCTTCGCTCTCTGCGATCCTGCCGCTGCTGATCATTTTCGTCATACTCCAGAAGCAGGTCATTAACGGTATCTCACTCGGTGGGGTAAAGGGATAAAGGTCAAAATATTGCACGGGACAGGCAAAAATTAGACACATCGTTTTGGGCGTGAAAGCTTTAGAATGCAAGCTATAGAGACCTACATCATCATGACCCGAGGGGGAGTTCACATGAAGAAAACAAGCGCGTTGCTGTTGAGCGGGGCGGTACTTGCGGTTTCCGTACTGAGCGGCTGCGGCCAAGGGGCGGAGAAGCAGGAAGCGTCCGGCGAGGGCGGACAGAAGAGCGTTACGTTGAAATATTACAACTGGGACAACGAGGTCATGGGTGCGACGACCAAGGCGCTCATCGACCAATTCCAAGCGAAATATCCGAACATCAAAGTCGAGTCCGTACCGCTCGTGCCGGGCAACTCCGTTGAGACGCTCAAGAAGCTGGACGTGACGATGTCCTCCGGCGAGCAGATCGACCTCGTGCTGTTCCCGAGCATCGACGAGACGCTGGCCCGCGCGGCGCAAGGCGTGCTGGCTCCTTTGGATGATATGTACGCTAAAGAGAACGTGAAGCCGGAAGATGAGTATTACGTCAATCCGAAGTACAAAGGTAAAAACTACGCTGCGATGTACCAGCGCAGCAACTGGATCGTTCTGCTGAACCAGAAGGCGCTCGACGAAGCGAAGCTGCCGGTGCCGGAGCTCGGTTGGACCTGGGACGACTTCCGTGAATACGCGAAGAAGCTGACCAAAGGCGAAGGCAATAATAAACGGTATGGAGCTTACTTCCATAACTGGGGCGATTACGCCAACCCGATTCTGTTCAACGAAAAGCGGAATCCGTTCCTGAAGGAAGATGGCACGACTCAATTCGACGATCCGTCGACACTGACGTTCTTCAACCTCCGCCGCGCGATGGAGAAAGAAGACAAGTCCACGACACCATTCGCCGATGTGGTAGGCGCGAAGCTGGCGTACCGTACGGAGTTCTTCAACGAAAAAGCGGCGATGCTCGTTACGGGCAGCTGGATGGTTGCCGATTCGGCCGACGTGCAGAAATACCCGCATAACTTCAAAGTGGCGTTCGCGCCGGTGCCGCGCTCCTCGAAGGATGCGGAGCTCGGTCAAACGAGCATCGGCGGACAGTTCATTTCCGTTGCTGCCGGTTCGAAGTACAAAGACGAAGCGTATCAATTCATCCGTTTCGTAACGACGAATACGTCGGATGCGAAGAAGGAATTGTCCGGCTGGAAGAAAGCCGACGACAAGAAGATCATCGAAGGCGCGATCGCGAAAAGCAAAGATCTCTTCAACACCGAATCGCTTGACAAAGCGCTGTTCGACAAACGCATTCACGCGCCGGCTCCGTCCGAGGTTGTTGCGCCGTATGCGCCGCAGCTGAAGAAAGTGCTCGAAGACGGCTTCAGCTCGTTCATTCTGGACGGCAAGTCTGCCGAGGACGCCCAGAAGCAAATGGTCGAGCAGGCGAACAAGGTCATCAAAGAGAACAGCAAAAAGTAGTCAAGGAAAGGGGCGCCGCAGGGCGTCCTTTCTTTGCGCCGGGACGAACCGGGCGTTGGAAAGCACGGCTTTTTCAGGCCCGGTCAGTCGAAGGTCTTGTGGTAAAAATAGAGCATCGCAGATGCGTTAATCGCCATGGATCGGGCGGTAAACAAGAAATAAATCATCCTAGGTGCGTTATATGCGGAAAATGAGGGGTTCAAAGTCAAATTCGACACGAATAGAGAACGTGTGTTCCTCTATTCGTTATGCTAATTGGAACCGCACTGGATAGCGACAGATCAGTTCCTTTATTTGGTTCGGGCGAAGCAAATGCTTGGGTCGACGCAGGACCGGTGATACAATGGGGAAAGGAAAGAGAGGGGAGCTTTCGACACCATGAACAGCATGTTTCAATTTTCCTACTACCGGCGTATTCAGCTCTCGTTTCTGATTCTCATTTTGCTGCCGATTGTCATCGTGTCCGTATTTTTGCTGTCTATGACGCGGGATGCGGTGATGGACAAAATTCGCCTGACCAACCAGTCGGTCGTCGACGTGATGGCGAAGGATATTACGAAGACGATCGACGATCTGACGTATGCGTCGAATTTTTTCATACAAGACCCGAGCGCGAGGGCTCAGCTTCGCAGCTTCGCCGATACCCGGCAAATCGCCAGCTTCGCGGATTACCAGAGACAGCAGCACATTCAGGACTTTTTTGGTCTGGTGCTGGCGAAGACGCTCAATACGGACATCCGGATGTTTCTGGTCAACGGCAAGGGCTTCATCATCCCGTCCAGCGAGCCCGATCAGTTGGCTCCGTTCCGGCAGCACTGGGAGCAGCTTCAGTCCCAGGTCGATCTCGATACGCCGAAGCGGCTGCAGTGGCTGAGCCGTGTCCAAACCGAGGGAGGCAAGGGCGAGCCCGTTTATTACGCGGCCAGGGTGATCCGTGATCCGGCCGACAATGCTTATTTGGCTACGCTGTACATCGGCATTACCAACCCGTACTTCGAGAAGCTGTTCCGGCAGGCGGCCTCCGGCACCTTTGCGCTCTATGACGAGGAAGGACGGCTTATTGCTGGGGATGCTACCGTCCGGTTCGGCGGCGTGGGCGCGTCCGACCAAACGCTGCGGAGCGAAGCGGCGCTGTCCAAGACCGGCTGGAAAATGATCTACGAGACGTCCGACCAAGAAGTGACCGGGCAAATTTATAAAATTTTTTACATGGCCATGCTGTTCGTCGTTCCGTTTTTTGCGCTGTTCTTTATCGTGTCGCTGCTGCTGGCCAAACGGCTGCACCGGCCAATTCAGAAGCTGGACTTCATGGCCAAGCAGTTCAGCCAAGGGAACCGGCTGATCCGTTTTCAGGGCAAGGGCAAGGACGAGATTGCGCAGCTCGGACAGACGTGGAACCGGATGCTTGACGAGATCGAGCAGCTCATTACGAACATCGAGCAGGAGCAGGAGCAGAAGCGCGTGATCGAGCTGCAGGCGCTGTTCGCGCAAATCCGGCCGCATTTTTTGATCAATACGCTCAATTCGATCAAATGCAGCCTGATTCTGGGCGGCGACCAGCGGCACAGCCGCCAGATCGATTCGCTGATGAGCCTGCTGCGGGCGTACATGAAGGTGAACGAGCCGACCTCCTTGGCCGCGGAATGCAAGCTGCTTGAGCATTATATGGACATTATGCGGCTGCGCAGCGAGCTTCACGTCGAGCTGAAGGTAACGTTGGCTCCCGAGGCGGCCGAATTCGAGGTGCCGAAGCTGCTGCTGCAGCCGATCGTCGAGAATGCGCTGCTGCACGGGTTTGCCGAGAAGCTGGACGATGCAAAAATCGACATCGAGGCTGAGCGGCTGGACTCGCGTCTCGAGATCCGGGTGACGGACAACGGCGAGGGGATGCCGGACGAGGATCGGGAGGCGCTGAACCGGATGCTGGAGGGGCCCGAGACGGACAAGCCGCAGACGTACCGGCGGGTCGGACTGATCAACGTGCTGCAGCGGCTTCGGCTGACGTACGGGCCGGATGCGACGATGAAGCTTCGGGCGAATCCGTCCGGGGGCTTAACCGTTATTTTGAATATGCGAGCCTGACGAGCGACTATGGACAACGGGAGAGGATAGTCATGTACAAAGTCCTGATCATCGACGACGATGTGCCGATGCTGAAATATTTGAAGCAGCTGATCGATTGGAACGCGCTCGGCTTGCAGATCGTCGCGGATACGTACTCCAGCGTCAAGGCGTTGCGGCTGTTCGATGAGCTTCGGCCGGACCTCGTCGTGTCGGATATCGGCCTGCCACAAATGGACGGGCTGGAGCTGGCTTCGGAAATGCTGCGGCGGCGGCCGGAGGTGCGGGTTATTTTTCTGACGTGCCATGAAGACTTCCACTATGCGCAGAAGGCGCTTAAGCTGAGCGTCGACGATTACCTGATCAAGGACGAGTTGACGGCCGAGCAGCTGGCGCAAAGCTTGGAGAAATCCGTGAGGCTTCTGCGCGCGGCGAAAGCGCAGACGGAGCAGCTGACGTACCGGGAGGATTGGAGCCGGCATGCCAATGTGCTGCGTGATTCTTTTTTCAAGCAGTTGTTGCGTGGCGGAGATGCCGCTTATTTGACCGATTCCGCCGCGCGGCTCGGCCTCGTCTGGGACCAGCCGTCGTTTCTGCTGGCGCTCGGCTACGTGTCGTATTACGACGTGCTCTCGCGCTATGCGCACAAGGACCTGCCGCTCATCCGCTACGGCGTCGCGAATATTGCAGCCGAGCTGGCGGGCGAGTTCGAAGGCATCACGACATTCAACGACGGCGAAGGACTGGCCGTGCTGCTCAATTACCGGCCTTCCTTGAAATGGAACGCGCAGGAGCATCTGCTGGCATTTGTGGCGAAGCTTCAAGCCAAATGCAAAGAATTTCTCGGCGTAGGCACGACGTTCTTCGCCAGCTCGAGTGCGGACAAGCTGACGGTTACGGAGATTGGCGCAGCCCATCGCCGCATGGCGGCGGAGCGCTACTCCGCTTTCTACAGCGAGCATCCGGTGACCGTGCTGCCCGCGGCGGGATTGCCGCACGCGTATCATCCGGGAGCCGGAGGGTTCGAGCAGGAGTACGCCGAACTGTCGCAGGCGGTCCGGGATCACGACGAGGCGCTGCTGGAGAAGGCGCTGGCGGGCATTCGTCGTTCCGCGCTGGAGCTGCGGCCGGAACCGGCTTCGTTCGTGCATCAGTGCGCGGACAGGCTGCGGCTCGTCGAGCTCCAGTACCGGGCGTTCAGCGGCGAGACGCTGTACGCCTGCTTGCAGCAGACGCTGACGCTAGGCGATGCGCTCGGGCTGATGGGGCTGAAGCTGCGGCAGATCATGAACGGCCGACGGCTCGGGGAGCCGCAGGCGAGCAAGGAGCCGAAGCTGCAGACGATCGATCAGTACATCGCGCAGCATTTGGCGGAGACGATCACCTCGATCGATATTGCGACGCATTTGTATTTGAACCCGAGCTATTTTTCACGGTACTTTAAGAAGCTTTCCGGCGAAAATTTCACGGACTACGTCCACCGGTACAAGATGAAGATCGCCGCCGACCTGCTGGAGAAGACGAAGGATTCCATCGAGGTCGTCGCGCTGCGCTGCGGCTATTCGGACCGGACGTACTTCTCCAAGGTGTTCAAAAAATACATCGGCGTCACGCCCGGGGAGTACAAGTCGAGATCCGGCGTGATGTAGCTGGCGCTTACGGAACAACATCAAACGAGAGGAAGATCGAACGTGACGACTCATGCCGATGACCGAGACTACTGGCTGCAGACGATGCAGCGCATCGCGAAGCCGGTGCTCGAAGCGCTGTCGCAGCGCAAGCTGAAAGAGCGGATGCCGGTGGAGGCGAAGCTGGACGACCGGGAGCTGTACACGTATCTGGAGGCGTACGGCCGGCTGCTCGCAGGCATCGCGCCGTGGCTGGAGCATGGCCCGAGGACGGGAGCGGAAGGGGAGCTGCGCGGCGAGTACGTCCGGCTGGCGCAGCTGGCGATGGATGCGGCGACCGATCCGCAGTCGCCGGACCGGATGAACTTCTCCGAGGGCTACCAGCCGATCGTCGATGCGGCCTTTCTGGCCCATGCGATTTTGCGGGCGCCTACGTCGTTGTGGAGCGGGCTCGACGACCGCGTCAAGTCGAACGTGAAGGAAGCGCTGAGGGCGACCCGTTCCCGGAAGCCGTGGTTTAACAACTGGCTGCTGTTCGCGGCCATGATCGAAGCGGCGCTCTGCGTCATCGGCGATGACACGTGGGACCCGATGCGGATCGATTATGCGCTGAAGCAGCATGAGCAGTGGTATCTCGGCGACGGCATGTACGGCGACGGGCCTCATTACCATGCGGACTACTACAACAGCTTCGTCATTCAGCCGATGCTGCTCGATCTTCTGGAGACGGTCGGCGACCGCTATGCCGAATGGGCGGAACTGCGGGAGCGCATCCAGCGGAGGGCGGTGCGTTACGCCGCCGTGCAGGAACGGTCCATTTCGCCGGAAGGAACGTTTCCCGTCGTCGGACGTTCGCTTGCTTACCGCTTCGGCGCGTTCCAACTGCTGGCCCAGATGGCGCTGCGCGAGCAGCTGCCCGACGATGTCGCGCCGGCCCAAGTGCGCTGTGCGCTGACCGCTATTATGCGCCGCATGATCGAAGCGCCGGGCACGTTCGATGCGGGCGGCTGGCTGACGATCGGCTTCTGCGGGCATCAGCCGGAAATCGGAGAGCCGTACATTTCCACCGGCAGCTTGTACTTGTGCGCCACCGTTTTTCTGCCGCTCGGGCTTTCGGCGGACCGCCCGTTCTGGCAGAATGAAGCGGCGGACTGGACATCGCGAAAAGCATGGTCGGGCGGATATACTCCGGCAGACCATGCATTGGAATAAACTGGGCCGCCGCCGGGAGCCGTTTCATACGTGTCTGCAACAACCTAAAAAGCCGTATTCCGCAAGCAGGGGTTCCCCTCCTCTTATGGAATACGGCTTTTCGAATCTACGTGGCGCGCGAATAGACTTCCTGGGCTTTGCGGCGGCTCCGTGCTTGCACGGCTTTTTTGGTCAACGCGTTCAGCGGTCTTTCGATCCAGCGGTACACGGCAAGGCACAGGAGCAATCCCGACAGGAAGCAAAGCGTGACTGTGAGCGCCGGCCCGATCCGCTCCACCGCATGCGCGGCCCGCGCCAGCTTGAAGGTGACCGACATCATCGGCAGACTGGCGAGCAGGATCGAATAGGAGGCGTTCCCGCATAGCGCGAGCGGTTTCAGCCAGCGGTACGCCGGACCTTTCCACGTCGTTACCCCGACCAGCACCAACGCCGATCCGAACGTATGCAGCAGATCCGTATATCGCAGACCGGCTTGCTCGTACCGCAGTACCCAGAGAATCGCGTAGACGGCTCCGCCCCCTGCAATCCACCATAGGCTGCGGCCGAGCGAACGCTTGCGGACGAGATAGGCGACGAGCATTCCGGCGAAAAACTCCAAGTGTGCCTCGCTAAACAAAAATTGCTCCAGCAGCCCGGATTTCACCTGAATCCACCCGATGGCGTTGAGGGTAATGATCGTCAGCCACCCCGAATAAATCGCGGCGACTGTTTTTTCTTTCAAGAGAAACACCAGGGAGAACATCAGATAAAACCACACGACGTACGTCAGCGACCAAGCGACGCCCAGAATCGGCGCCTGAGCCTGCGGCCACAGCAGCATCGATTTGAAAATGACCCCGGGATTGCGCTCATATCCGAAGCCGAACGACGGCACCAAAAAATAGATCGGGACGACGGCAGCCATGATGAGCCAGTATAACGGATAAATGCGATAGAACCGTTTGAGCAAAAACGTTCCGAACAGCTCCGTCCTTCCGAATTGTTCGCGATACAGCGTGAACATTAAATAACCGGTCAAAGCGAAAAAAAACGTATAGGCTCCCGAGCGTCCCATTTCGCTGATCCCGAGATAATTGTATCCAAAATAATGCTGCCCCGTTTGCGAAGCGTGAAACAGCATGACCAGCAGAACGGCAACGCCGCGGGCCGCTTGAATATAAAAGAAATTGTGTTTCCGCTCCATTCCGTCCAGCCTTTCTTGCACAAGTTGCCTGCTTTTTAAAGCATTATGGCAGACAAAGATGAAGAAATCATGACATGAACCTGAATGCAAGCTGAAAATGGGCGAGCCAAGTTTTTCCGTATAGCTAAAAAACACCTCCGCCTGCTTCACAACCGCAGCGGAGGTGTCCTCTATATCCATGACTTAACCGGGTTACCGGACTTTTGCGCGCCCGACCAGCACGGTGAAATCCGCGGTAACCTCCCGGATCCCCAGCCGCAGCGCCTGCTGAATCTGCTCGTCCCGGGCGCCCCACGACAGCGGCGTCATCCGGACCAGAGGTTCAAGCAGCTCCTCTTGCAAAGTGACGTCGTATCGCAGCTGCTGTTCATCCAAGATGTCGAAATGGCGCATGAAAAGCGCTCTCGTCTTGTCGTTGGTATAAGTTTGCTTGGGCGAACGGTCGTACAAGGCGTCCCGCAGCTGCCGCAAATGCCCGCTGCCCGGAATGACCTTGATCAACATGCCGTCCTTGCGCAGCAAGCGGCTGAATTCCCCATAATTCGAAGCGGATAATACGTTCAGGATGACATCGAACGACTGGTCCCGAAAAGGGCTCCGCGCCAGATCGCCCACGCACCAGATGAAACCCGCATGCTCTCGCGCAGCGATCGCGAGGCCTTCCTTGGACAGATCGAGCCCGGCCCCGAGGAACCCCTCAGGCGTTCCGCGCTTCCATACGTCTGCAAGCTGCGCTAACTGAGAACCCTCGCCGCATCCGGCATCCAACACGGTGATCGGCTCCAAGCCGCCCCCGCTTATATTCGTAAGGATCGTCCACCCGATCCGCTCGATCAGAGGACGAAAGAAGCCGCTTCGGCACACGAGATTCCGGGCTTCGAACATTGCTTTTCCATAATCGCTTTTGACGGCTTTCGTCAATAATGAAATATAGCCGGGCTTCGCGGTATCAAAACCGTGCCGATTCCGGCAAAGCAACGTCCGGTTTTCGTTCATTTCCATGGCAAGCCCGCAGACGGGACATTGAAACAGAGAGCTGTACCGGCCGATCAATCGGGCGGCCGCATCGATTTTTTTCAACACCAAAAAACACCTCGTTCATTCGTTTTCGTTGAATGAAAAAGGCACAGCACAAAGAAACCCGTCCCATAGCTCGAAAAAAAGGGGGGGCTGCCTGTTCTGCACCTTACATTAACGATAACGAATGAACTGGATGATCATCGAAAACCGCTCTCCTTTATAACGAAACAGAGCCTTTCAATTACAATAAGCTCTTCAGAAAGTATAGCACGGCTCGCCGGTTCAGTCGAACCAGCCCTTTCGCTTGAACCACCAGAACATCCCAGCCCCGATGCCGAACATGACGCCGAGCACGAAGAAGTACCCGGCATGCCACTTCAGCTCGGGCATATAATCGAAGTTCATCCCGTAAATACCGGCGATAAACGTCAACGGCATGAAAATGGTCGTGATAACCGTGAGCGTCTTCATGATCGTGTTCATCCGGTTGGAGTTCATGGAGATGTAGCTGTCGCGCATGTCCGCGGTCATGTCCCGGTTCGATTCGATCATCTCCGCCAGCTTGAGCAGGTGGTCGTATACGTCGGTAAAATAAAACAGATGCTCCTTGACCCCCTCGATCCGCTCCGAGTTCACGACCCGGTACAGCAGGTCGCGCATCGGCACGATCGTCCGCCGTAATTTCAGCAGCCGGCCGCGAATTTCGAAAATATCGTCCATCATTTGCTGCACCGACCGTTTGCGGCTTCCGGCCTCAATTGCGAGCAGTTGGTCCTCCAGCTCGTACACCGCCGGAAAATATT
Source organism: Paenibacillus sp. A3 (assembly GCF_001399685.1). GTDB lineage: Bacteria > Bacillota > Bacilli > Paenibacillales > NBRC-103111 > Paenibacillus_G. Next base: position 28,063 of record NZ_JTHN01000078.1, on the reverse strand, counting down.
CATCCACCAGCTTGTCCATCACCAGATAGGCGGCATACAGATGTCCTTTCTCCCGGCAGGAAGGCTGCTCCTGCACGCGCTGCCATGCTTCGTCGAGCTCCGGCTGTTGTCCGAAGTGAAACGTCACCAGGAAGCGGCTGCCCAGAAACATATCCACCTCCTGCGCCGACAGCTTTTGAGGATTGAGCGCATGCAGCACGAAAAAATGAACGGTTTCGTAATGGTCCACTTTCGGCCGCTGCAGCAAATGGTAGCAGTCCTCAATCGCGAGCGGGTGGAAACGAAAATGGCTTTCCAGCAGCTTCGCTTCCTGCTCCGTCGGTTGATTGAAGTCGACCCAATACCAGTCGATGTCGGGATCGTCCAGCCTGTCCAGTCCAATATCGGTAAGTAAAACCGCATCGTGAGTAACGGCGCATATCCGCAGCAAGCCCGCTCACCTGACCTTATGTTCAATGTTTCATTCTGTTAGCCAGTATACCTCATTTTATGGGCATGCAGAAATCAGGGAGAGTCAAGAGAGGAACCGGCTTAAAAATACGCATTGGTTTTCAAATTGGGTTATTGTCGAAATTAGTCGAATTGTGTTTTAATGAATACATCCAAGCGATAATCGGGGGACATAAGGCGGTGAAAGACAACTCGGCCATGCCGGGACGGAGGGCCAAGTTCGAGACGACCATGTGACAACATAGCTGAAGGTTGCGTTAGTGGAAACTACATAAGACTCCGAAAGAGGTCGTCGACAACATGAATATCATACACCAATGGATTTCTGCCACACACATCAGGAAAAGCATTTCCACAAAGCTGGCTATTGCGATGCTTGCCGTCATTATCCTCTCCTCATGCCTTACAGGCTATCTGATTTATTCTCATACCAGCCGTTTGCTGCAGAACGAAATCGAAACGAATCTGGCCACCAAGAGCGGAGCGATAGCCGACCAGGCAGGCGCCCTGTTCAAGGAAAAGGGAACGCTGGTCCGCCAAATGGCCACCAACCAGGAAATCGTCAACTATTTAAAAACCGTGCAGGCCCGCGATCATGCGCAAAGCGGCCCTCTGTATAAAAGTGTAGACACGACCTTGAACGAAATCTCCGCAACGGATAAAACGATAGCGTTTACATGGATTGCCAGCGACAAAGGGGGCTTCTATGTCGGCAGCGGCGGCGCGTTGTCCAAGCCGGACTATGACGTGAAGCAGCGGCCCTGGTACGCGGCGGCGTCCAAGGCGAAGGATATGGCCTATACCGACCCGTATCTCGATGCGCAGAGCGGCAAACTGGTCGTCAGTATTCTGCACCCGGTAAGGGACGGGGGAGCGTTGATCGGTTTTGTCGCCGTCGATTTGTTTTTGGATACGCTTCCGCAAATTATGGAGTCGTACAAGCTCGGACAGAGCGGGTATACCTTCCTGCTCGATAATAACGGCACGATGATGTATCATCCGAACCAAGAATACGTCATGAAGCGGAAGCTTGGCGAGATGACCGGCGATCTCGGCGGATTGGCCGCGCAGTTGGACAAGAACGACGCAGGCTTAATGTTTGGAAAAGACGACAAGGGGACGGTCGCGTATTTCGGATATTCCACCGTAGCGTTGACCGGCTGGAAGGTCGTCAGCGTCATGCCGGAAGCCGAAGCGCTGGCAGGCTTGCGGTCGTTTGTCTGGACGACAATTTTGTATTTCGCGGGTTCGACGCTCGTGCTGATCTTGGCCGTTTATTTCCTGCTTCGTTACATGCTGCGTACCATCCCGAAAATGTCCGAAACGATCAAGCAAATCTCGCATGGCGATTTGACTCCGACGCTGGCGGTGGATAGTCAGGACGAGGTCGGGCAGGTGGCCGACAATCTCAACCGGATGCTGGATGCGTTCTCCGTGATGATCAACCGGTTCCACTTGGCTTCCGAGCAAATGGCCGCCGCTTCGGAGCAGCTTACGGCTTCCTCCCTCGAATCGGTCAGAGCCTCCGATCATATCAGAGCGGCGGTGAAAGAAATGACCGACGGCGGCGAAAGTCAGTTGAACAGCGCCGTAGAAACCTCGCGGGCGATGGAGGAAATGGCGATCGGGGTGCAGAGGGTAGCCGAATCGTCCAGCATCGTTGCGGAAGTATCGGATGGGTCGATGCAGGAAATCAAGGAAGGGCACCGGGCCATTCAGGATGCGGTCAGCCAAATGAAGTCGATTCGCGAATCGGTAGGCCAAACGGCGCACGATATGCAGCAGCTGTACGAGTATTCGCAGAAGATCACGGACATTATCAACGTGATCGCCGATATTTCCAACCAAACGCAGCTGCTTTCGTTGAACGCTTCGATCGAAGCGGCGCGGGCCGGTGAGCACGGCAGGGGATTTGCCGTTGTCGCGGGCGAAGTCAAAAAGCTGGCCGAGCAATCCGCGCTGTCGGCGCAAGGAATATCGCAATTGGTAAAAGATATTCAGCTTTCCGCCCAAAAAGCGACGCAAACGATGCAGAAAGGCGTTAAAGATGTAGAGCAGGGCTCGGAGGTGATCGATTCCGTCAGCGTCGTGTTTAACAACATTACGGGTACTTTTCAGGCGATCGCCGTTCAGATTCAGGACGTGACCGCAACCGCTCAACAGATGGCTGCAGGCACCGAGCAAGTAGCGGCTTCCATGGCGGATGTCGTGACGAATCATCAGATCCATGTTCAGCATTCCGCCGGGATTTCCGCCTCCGCTCAAAGTCAATATGAAACGATGAAGGACATTTCCGCGTTGGCCGAATCGCTCAGCAAGATGGCGGAAGAGCTTATGCATTCCTTGTCCCGGTTCAAGACACGGCCGGGTGCCGGGTTGACCAGCGAGGAGAATTCCGCGATGTAAACCGGCACAGGGAGCGCGGGCTGGAACGGGCGCGGAAGCTCCTGCCGTCTACGGAAGCTAAGGACGGATCGTGACCCGCGTGCCGAGGCGGACCAGGCGGGAAAGCGCCAGCACGTCTTCATTGTACATGCGGATGCAGCCTTTGGAGACGGCGTGGCCGATGGACGCCGGGTTATTCGTGCCGTGGATGCCGTAATGCGGGCGCGACAGCCCCATCCAGAATGCGCCGAAAGGTCCGCCCGGATTCGGTACCTTGTTCACAATCTTGTATTCGCCAACGGGCGACTGCGTCAGCACTTTGCCGATCGCGACCGGGTATGAATGGATCACGCGGTCGCCTTCCAGCAGATGAAGCATCCGCTGCGACAAATCGACGATAATGCGGTATGGCATGGGGAGCAGCTCCTTCGCAGAAGAGTCGCAAGTATGCTACTACCATATGCACGGGAGCCTATCGGGGCGACGGACAGAAAAGCTCTGATTTTTAATATAAAACAAAACTAAAAACAATTAAAAGAATAACAACACAATAACTTAACGTGCATTTAATATGTATTTTACAAAACTCTCTTATAGTTAGGATAACGGGCCAAGCCCAAGGTGTCATATCCAATTAAAGGAGAGAACATGACGTGAAAAAGTCTTTATCGCTTATGATGATCCTTATGCTGGCGATTTCCATGCTGCTGGCCGCTTGCGGAAAAACGGAGCCCGCGCCAAAGGGGCAAGCTGCGGGAGCGGGCAATACCGGAAGCGCCGGCGCCGATGCGGGCATCGATACGAAAAGCAAAGAGCTCACGGTTTATACCGCGCTGGAAGACGATCAGATCAAAAAATATCTGGAGACGTATAAAGCGAAGTACCCTGACGTGAAGCTGAACATCGTTCGCGATTCGACGGGCATCATTACGGCGAAGCTGATCGCCGAGAAGGATAACCCGCAAGCCGACGTCGTGTGGGGGCTTGCCGCAACGAGCCTGCTCGTGCTGGATCAGAAGGGGATGCTCGAAGGGTACTCGCCGAAGGGTGTCGACCGAGTACAACCGGACTTCAAGGATAAGAACAACCCGACGCGCTGGGTCGGGATCGACGCCTGGGAAACGGCGTTTATCGTGAACAAGAAAGAGATGGAGAAGCGCGGCTTGCCGGTTCCGCAAAGCTATGCCGATTTGATTAAGCCGGAGTACAAGGGCTTGATTACGATGTCGAATCCTGCCTCCTCCGGAACCGGCTTCCTGACCGTATCGGGACTCGTGCAGTTGGAAGGCAAGGACAAAGCGTGGGCGTACATGGACAAGCTTCACGACAACATCGCAATGTATGTGCATTCCGGCTCCAAACCGGCGAAGATGGCCGGAACGGGCGAATATCCGATCGGGATCTCCTTCGGCTACCGCGGGATCCAAGAGAAGAATACGGGCGCTCCGGTCGAGGTCGTGTTTCCGAAGGAAGGCTCCGGCTGGGATGTGGAAGCCAATGCGCTGCTGAAGAAGAAGACCGTCAAGCAGGCGGCCAAAGATTTCCTCGATTGGGCCATCAGCGACGACGCCATGAAGGAATACGGCAAAAACTTTGCGATTTTGGCGGTGAAGAGCGATGGGAACCAAATTCCGGAAGGCTACGACAAAGATCCGGTCAAGCAGCTGATTAAGAACGATTTGAACGAAGCGGCCAAAAACCGCGAAAGCGTCTTGAACGAGTGGAGCAAACGCTACGACAACAAGAGCGAAGCCAAGAAATAATAATACGCAAACGAACAAATCGCAACCAAATGAAAGCGCGGAGCCGCAGGTTCTGCGCTTTTTTTGCCAACTTCTCTTATGAAAACAACATAAACACAACAAAAAGAAACAAATAACATAATCTTTACTTGCGTTTGATACTCCGTTAACAAAACCGGCCTATACTTGAATTGAAAGCAAGCAAGCCGGTCTCCTGCGGGCCGGTCTGAAGGAGGCTCTTATGCAACCGTATTTATCGATCCGACAGTTGTCCAAATCATTCGGTTCGTTCACGGCGTTGAAACAGGTCAATCTCGATATGTACAAAAACGAATTCGTCTGCCTGCTCGGGCCGAGCGGCTGCGGCAAAACGACGCTGCTGCGCTTGATCGCGGGTCTCGAAAGTCCGACCGAAGGACGGATTGCCGTAGACGGGAAGGATATCACCGCTCTGCCGCCTGCAAAACGGAACTTCGGCATGGTCTTCCAGTCGTACGCCTTGTTCCCGAATCTGACGGCTTACCAGAACGTTGCTTACGGGCTGCAGAACAAGAAATGGTCCAAGAAAGATATCGACTTCAAGGTGCGTGAAGCGTTCGCGCTGATCGATCTGGAGCATGTTATGCAGCGCTATCCGTCCCAGCTATCGGGCGGCCAGCAGCAGCGCATCGCTTTGGCCCGCGCCATCGTACTGTCGCCGGACATGCTGCTGCTGGACGAGCCGTTGTCGGCTTTGGATGCGAAGGTGCGCGTGAAGCTGCGGCAGGAAATCCGCGAGCTGCAGACCAAGCTCGGCATTACGACCATCATGGTGACGCACGATCAGGAAGAGGCGCTGACGATGGCCGACCGGATCGTCGTCATGAACAATGCGGAGGTCGTTCAGACCGGAACGCCGCAGGACGTGTACGACCGCCCGAACTCTCCGTTCGTCGCCGATTTTGTCGGGGCGATCAACTTCTTGGAAGACGGGGTATGGCAAGTAGGACGGGAAGGCAAGCGGGCGATCGCTGTCCGGCCGGAGCATATCGAGGTCAGAGCGGGCGATGCGGGCGAAGGCATCCCGGCCGTCATCCGTAACGTCGAATTCCGCGGTCCGTTCTACCGGGTGAATCTCCAAATGCTTCACTCCGGAGCGGGCGAGCTGGTAACGGTGGACGTTCCCGCCCAAGCCTCCCGCGAGCTGCCGTTGGCCAAAGATGCCCGCGTCCTGCTGAATGTGCCCGCGGAGAAGCTGCTATCGTTCCAGGCGGAAGCTTTGGCCCATTGAATCCAAGCGAAGGAGATTTCATCATGTGGACTGCACGAACCCGGGCGCTCAGCCCGAAAGCGGGGGGCGCGGAGCTCTGGCAGATGTCGCTTGTCGTCATCGTCGTCCTGCTGCTGCTCACGTCCGTTTTGTTTCCTCTGGGCGTCTTGTTCGCCAAGGCGTTCCTGGACCGTGAAGGAGCTTTCGTCGGGCTGGCTAACTTTGTGCGTTACTTCTCGACGCCGGCGCTGTCCCAGTCGCTAACGAATACGATCTACGTCTCGGTCGTTTCGACGGGCATCGCCGTCACGCTGGCGTTCTTCTACGCGTACGGGGTCATCCGGACGGCGATCCGGGGCAAGGGATTCTTCAAAACGATCGCGCTTGTGCCGTTGTTCGCACCTACGATGATGCACGGCATCGCGCTGACGTATTTGTTCGGCAACCAAGGTCTTGCAACGAATGGACTGTTCGGACTGGTGCCCGGGTTTAAAATCGAGCTGTACGGCCCGGTCGGCATCATCATGGCGGAGGTCATCTACTTGTTCCCGCAGGCGTTTCTCATTCTCGCAGCGTCGCTGGCCGTCACCGACTACCGGCTGTACGAGGCGGCGGAGACGCTCGGCGCGGGAAGGCTCAAACGGCTGCTCACGGTGACGCTGCCGTCGGTGAAGTTCGGGCTGATCAGCGCTATCTTTGTATGCTTCACCGCGTGCTTCACCGATTTCGGAGCGCCGCAGGTCATCGGCGGGAAGTTCAATGTGCTCGCGACGGATATTTACAAGCAGGTGATCGGCCAGCAAAACATGTCCATGGGCGCGGCGGTCGGCATTCTGCTGACGATCCCGGCGGTTGTCGCGTTCGTGGTGGACCGGCTCGTGCAGCGCAGGCAAAATGCGCTGATCACGTCCAAATCGACGCCATACCGCATTGCGAGCGGCCGACTGCGGGACACGCTGTTCACGCTGTTCTGCACCCTGATGTCCATCGGAATTCTCATTCCGCTGCTGACAATCGTTTATGCTTCCTTGGTGAACGTATGGCCTTACAACCTGACGCTGTCGCTCAAGCATTTTGATTTCTCCGCGAAGGCGGCGGCCGGGTTCGAGCCGTTCTGGAACAGCTTGGTTCTCTCGCTGCTGACGGCAGTTCTGGGCACGCTATTTGCGTTCGTCACGGCGTACTTGATCGAAAAAACGCGGATGCTGCGAAGCGCCCGGCAGCTCGGCTATTTCTTGGCCATCCTGCCGCTGTCGCTGCCCGGCATGGTCATCGGGCTGGCATACATTTTCTTCTTCAACGCGCCGGACAACCCGCTGCACCCGATGTACGGCACCGTAGCCATTCTGGTGTTGGCAAATGTCGTTCACTTTTTCTCGGTGCCCTTCATCACGGCAATGACGACGCTGAAGAAGCAAGACAAGGAGTTCGAGCTGGTGGCGGAGTCGATGCGAGTGCCGTTCTACCGGACGTTCCTCAAGGTGACGGTGCCGCTGTCGCTGCCGGCTATTATCGAGATGGCGATGTACTTCTTCGTCAACTCTATGGTAACGGTGTCGGCGCTCGTCTTCCTGACTTCGCCGGACTTTAAGCTGGCGGCGGTTTCTATCGTCCATATGGACGATGCGGGCGACACGGCGGCCGCGGCGGCTATGTCGGTGCTGATCCTGGGAACGAATATCGCCATCCGGCTGCTTTACGAGCTGATTTTGCGGGGCGTGAGGCGGCGGACGGAAGCTTGGCAAATGCACAAATAATACGGGAGGAATCAAGATATGACGGTACAAGGAGTCATTTTGGATTGGGCGGGAACCGCTGTGGATTACGGTTGCTTCGCGCCGGTGGCGGTATTCGTGGAAGTGTTCGCGAAGCGGGGCATTGCGCTGACGGCCGAGGAAGCGCGCGGGCCGATGGGGATGCTGAAGCGGGACCATCTCCGCGAGCTTTGCCGCCTGGACAGCGTGGCGGAGCAGTGGAAGGCGGCCTTCGGCCGGGCGCCGGAGGAAGCCGATGTCGATGCGCTGTACGCGGATTTCGAGCTGATGCTGTTCGGCATCCTGAAGCAGTATGCGACCCCGATTCCGGGAGCGATCGAACTGGTGGCGCGGCTGAGATCGCAGGGGATCAAGGTCGGCTCAACCACGGGATATACGACGGAGATGATGGAGATCGTCGCCGCCGAGGCGAAGAAGCAGGGCTATGCGCCGGACGGGCTGGTAACGCCGGACGAAATGCCTGCGGGCCGACCGTATCCATGGATGATCTACGAGAACGCAATTCGGCTTGGTATTTATCCGATGAAGCATATCGTTAAAATCGGAGATACGATCAGCGATATTCGGGAAGGTCTGAACGCCGGAACCTGGACGGTCGGCATTCTGAAGGGCAGCAGCGAGCTCGGCATGAGCGAGGCGGAAGTAAACGCATGCGATCCCGCCGATCTGCAGCAGAAGCTCGAAGAGATCGGGCGGCGCTACCGGTCGGAGGGCGCGCACTACGTCATTGACTCCATCGGTGCATTGGACCCGGTCATTGCAGACATTAACCGGCGCTTGGCGGCAGGGGAATCCCCATGCTCCACAGCAGCCGCATTGAAAGGATGAACTCTCATGACAGAAACGATGACCATTCCGGCGATGCCGGATAATCCATATTTGCTGCTGACGCCGGGACCTTTGTCCACGACGAAGCGGGTGAAGGCGGCCATGCTGAAGGACTGGTGCACGTGGGACCGCGAATACAACGACTTGGTACAGGACATTCGCGGCAGGCTGGTCCGGCTGGCGACAACGGAGACGGACCGGTATACGGCCGTACTGATGCAGGGAAGCGGCACATTCGTCGTGGAATCGGTGATCGGCTCGGCTATCCCTGCGGACGGCAAGCTGGCGGTCCTCATTAATGGAGCCTACGGCGAGCGGATCGCGCAAATGGCGGAGCGGCTGGGCATCCCGACCGTCCGGATCGCGCTCGGTGAGACGACGCCTGCGGACGCAGCCGCCTTGGAAGCCGTTTTGGCCGCGCAGCCGGACATTACGCACGTGGCGGTCGTTCATACGGAGACGACGACCGGGATGCGCAATCCGCTGGAGGACGTCGCCCGGACGGCGAAGAAGCACGGCAAGACGCTGATCGCCGATGCGATGAGCAGCTTCGGCGGCATCGCCATCGACGTGGCGGCGCTCGGCATCGATTTTTTGATCAGCAGCAGCAACAAGTGTATCCAAGGCGTCCCCGGCTTCGGCTTCGTCATCGCGAAGACGGAGGAGCTGACTGCCTGCGCCGGACGCGCCCGGTCGCTCTCGCTCGATCTGTACGATCAATGGGAGACGATGGAGCGGCAGCAGGGCAAGTGGCGGTTCACCTCGCCGACCCATGTCGTGCACGCGTTCCACGAAGCGCTTCTGGAGCTGGAGGACGAGGGAGGCATCGCGAAGCGGCAGCAGCGGTACGAGAACAATCAGCGCCTGCTGGTGCGGGGGATGGAGGAGCTTGGGTTTCAAGCGCTGCTTCCGGCCTCGCGCCAATCGCCGATCATTACTTCGTTTGTGTACCCGGCGCATCCGCAGTTCTCGTTTGCGGAATTTTACGCGCGGATGAAGCTCGAAGGCTTCGTTCTGTACCCGGGCAAAATCTCGTCCGCGGACACGTTCCGCATCGGCAACATCGGGGATGTGCATGCGGACGATATCGCGCGGCTGCTGGAGGCGATCGGGCGCAACCGGTTCTGGTTGTAAAGCGGCGGACCGGAAAATCGTGTAAGCCGCGGCGCTCGGTGCTATAATGCAAGTATCATACGCAGGGCTGGAGGTTGCGCCGAATGTCTTTGGTAGGGGAAGAACGCAAGGATTTCATTTTGAACACGCTCAACCTGGAAGGAAAAGTAAAGACGTTTGAGCTGGTAGAGAAGCTGAAGGTGTCGTCGGAGACGGTCCGCCGGTATTTGGAGGAGCTGGAGGCGGAGAACAAGCTGAAGCGGGTCTACGGCGGCGCGGTCAAAATCAACCTGGCGCGGGAAGAGCCGCCGCACCTGAAGCGGGAAGAGCTGTACGCCGAGGAGAAGAAGCGGATCGGGCGGGCGGCTGCGTCTCTGGTGGAGGATAACGACGTGATCTTCATCGACGACGGCACGACGACCCAGCAGATGATTCATTTCTTGCTCAATAAGAAAAATATTACGGTGCTGGCCTTCTCCGCCCCGGCGCTGTATCTGCTCATCGATTACAAGAATAAGGAGCTGTTCTCCGGCGACGTTTATTTTATCGGGGGCAAGGTCAATGCCGCGCAGGCGCGGGTGTCCGGCTCGATGGCGGAACGGATGGTCGAGCAGTTTTATGCGGACAAGGCGTTTATCTCGATCGACGGCATGATGGTGAACCGCGGAATTACCAGCTTCGACGCCGAGCGGGGGCAGCTCGCGCGCAAGCTGATCGAGCATTCCAAGCAATCGATCGTCATGACCGACCGTTCGAAGATCGGCGAGGGACAGTTCTACAAGCTGGCCGATCTCAAAGAAATCGACATCATTATCAGCGATGCGAACATGCCGAAGGAATGGGAAGCCGACCTTCAAACTTCGGGTGTGACTTGGATCCATGCCCTGTAAGGAACAAATGCCTTGCCTTGCGGAACCGTACAGCCTGCCGCTGCCCAAACGAAAACCGTCTCCCTGAGGGTCACAAGCCCGGGAGCCTATCCGGAAGCCTATGCTTCCGGATTTCGTCGTTTTGCCGAAGGATGAACAGATACATATAGAAAAGAATGGGATGACGCAAATGGATCGGAATTTATTTGAGGCGATGAATTCAAGTGCGGACAAGTTTAAACGGATCGCGGAAGAAAATAAGGAACCAACGCTGCTGGATAAGATTTTAACCAATAGATACGTTAAGGCGGCGCTCAAAACCGTACTTTTTATTATTGCGGCCGTCTTTTGCGTTTTGGTGGTTCTCTACTTGCTGATGGGCGGGATGGTTTTTTTGATGCTGGATGCCATCTTCAAGCAATTCTCGTCCGAGGAAAAGAGAGTGCAGGAAGAATTGGCCATTCATTTGAAAAACAAATATCAGGAAGAATTCAGGATTGAAAAGGTCGAGTATAACGGTACGATTGATCATTATGATGTTGAAGTACATTCTGTTGCAAAACCCGATTATAAGATCCGCGTGGATGTTTCGGAGAAAAACAAGCAGTTCGTGTTTAGAGACGACTATGTACAAGCTTTTTGGAACGCCGAACTGAAGGAGACGGTTTATCCAAAGCTGCAAGAGCTGCTGCCGGAGGAAAAATACCGCATAAACAAAGTGTCGGACTACCATTCCCTATACGGAGAATTTCAGGACGAGAACGCCATTATTTTTGGGCCCAAGTATATTTCTTTTCAAGAAGCCATTGACCGGCAGCTTCTTTATCTGGATGTCCGATATGAAAGATTGGAAGATGGAAAAGCTGTTGGGGACGAGTTGAAAAATGTGCATAACGTGGTTAATTTGGTAAAAAATTTGCAAATCAACAGGATGTGGATTGAAATAAGGTCTAAAAAAGATAGAAGGGAACTAAGCTGTCGAATCAACGACGCGAATCGCATCGGCAGCACGGCCGATCTGGAAAAGGTTTGCGAATAAACGGTCACAGCCGCTTCTCCCCCCAAAGGGGGAGGGAATAGCCTCTGGCGCGTTGCGCGGGAACTCTATTCGCTTCCCCGCTCGTGTCCGTTCAGACTTCGCTGCTCCTCTTTGGCCGCAGCCACCCTCGTGAAATGAGCCTCGATTTTTTTGCTGAGAACCAGCGAACCCCCGATAAACAACACCACATAGAGCAGCTGAAGCGGATCGCGGATAAATCGTTCCAGATCGTGCCCGATGTAAGAAACGGAGAAGATCATGATCGCTTTGCCGGCGGCCACGGCAATCAGAAACGTATGCGGCCGCATGCGCGCGACGGCGGCCGCCATATTGACAAGCACGAACGGACCGACCGGAAAGACGCTCAGCAGAAACACATAGCTGAACCCGTTGTGGCGGACCCACCGCATGCTTTTTTCGACTTTGGGCTTGCGCTTCCACCGCTCGAAGTACGGATGGCCGGCCGCTTTGCGAATGATCAGGAAGGTCGTCAGGCATCCGGCGACCATGCCGATCCACGAATACAGAAAGCCGAACCATAAGCCGTATACCGCCGCGTTGACTCCGACGATGACCAGCGTAGGCAGCGGGGGAACGAACGATTTGGCGAACGTGAGCAGGATGCCGGGCAGCGGCCCCAGGGAGCGGTATTGCTCCAGCCAATGCTTGATATTGTCCTGTGTCAAATGCTCGATGATTGAAAAATCCATGCTGATGCGATCACCCGAGTCCGGTTAAATTTTCTGCCAAGCGGCCATCACGATGTATTCGATCTCTTCGTACTTGCTCGGCAATCGGTCTTGCTCATAAAGATCGTAACGCAGTCTCGGATAGAAGGGAAGGCAAGCCACAATAATGACACAGATGGCGGTCATGATCCGTATCCATTTTTTCCAATGCCTGCCCCTTGTCCTGCCGGGCCGCGTTTACCGGAACCGGTCCGTCACGTTTCCAGCAACACCTTGCCCGTCTCGGTCAAGTCGTATCCGCCGATGGAGCGCAGCTCGCCGAGAAAGGCGTCCGATTGCAGGATGCGCCGGATAACTTCGATCCATTCGCGGTTATCCGGCTTCTTCAGCATCACGAGATCGTAACGCTCCCGGATCAGCGGGATAAAATCGACGCCTTCGACGATGTTCGCCGCTTTCTCGATTCCGACCCCGACATCGGCCTCGCCCGCAGCGACTTTGCCGGCTACGCCCATATGGCTGGATTCCTCCGCCTCATAGCCGGCAAGGCTGCCCGGAGCGATGCCGTGCAGCCGCAACTGCTCGTCCAGCAGCACGCGCGCGCCGGAGCCTTTCTCCCGGTTGGCGATGCGCAGGCCGGACTGCGTGAGATCGTCCCAGCCCCGCAGTCCTTTCGGATTGCCCTGCGGCACGTAAAGCCCGGCATTGCGGGTAAGCAGATGAACGACGATATACGAAAAGCCGACCAGCAGCTTGCGGATATACGGAATATTGTATTCCCCGGTATCGCCATCCAGGAGATGCGTGCTCACGATATCCGATTCGCCGCGGTACATCGAGATCAGGCTGTCCAAGCTGCCGACATACGAGCGAAGCGGGCGGACTCCGGGCGCCTGCTTCTCCAGATGCTTGGCCAACATGTCGAGGCTGATGTCCTGCCCCGTGATGACGAGCGGACGGCTGCCTGGAGCAAAAACGCCCCCCGGCCTGGAGGCACCGGACGGCGCCGGAGCGGCTGCTTGCGGCATGCGGCCTTCGCGGGCTCTGGCTTTATAGGCCTCCAGATCCGCGGCGTCGATACGCATTTGCTTGCCGACGCGGTAGGCGGGGAGCTCGCCCTTTTTGATCAGGTCGTACACCGTCAGCTTGGATATTTTCAAGAGCTTAGCAATTTCTTCGGTTGTATAGGAAACGTCGTTGGTCATGACGCTGAAACCTCCCGTCTTGCATTCGTCTTCGTAGGCAGCGCCGGTCTTGGTCCCGGCCTGGACACGAAGTCGTCACATCTATCATACGATGGAAGCGGCGGCGATTCAAACCGCTGTTTACAGGGTTCCTTTTCTTCGCTTATAATGAATTTCGAGTCAATTATATCTAGTTATATCTAAACATAATTAAATAGATAGGAGAGAGGAATCTGTGCGTAAAATCGCTGCTTCTTGTTTATTCCTGCTGCTTGCTTTATCTCTAGCCATCGGGCTTGCAGGCTGTGGCGAAGCGAAGCCAACCCCGGCGGACGCGCCGAAAGCCGGGCAAGAAAAGAGCCAAGCCGCTCCCGCGGAGAAGGTGGAGCTGACCATATCCGCCGCGGCAAGCTTGACCGACGCGCTCAAGGAAATCCAGAACGCTTACGAAAGCAAGAACACCAGCATCAAGCTGAACTTCAACTTCGGGGCCTCCGGTGCGCTGCAGCAGCAGATTGAGCAGGGCGCTCCTGCCGACGTGTTCCTGTCCGCCGCCGCCAAAAATATGAAAGCGCTGGTGGACAAGCAGCTTGTCGATGCGGCGCAGCAGAAAAACCTGCTCGTCAACGAGCTCGTCGTCGTCGTACCGGAAGGCGGCAAAGCGCAGGTCGGCACGGTGGACGATTTGGCGAAGCCGGAAGTGAAGCACGTCGCCATCGGGGAGCCGGAATCCGTACCGGCGGGCGGCTATGCCAAGGAAGCGCTGACGAACGCGAAGCAGTGGGACGCTTTGCAGCCGAAGCTCGTCATGGCGAAAGACGTGCGGCAGGTGCTGACCTACGTCGAATCGGGCAACGCGGAAGCGGGCTTCGTCTACAAGACGGATGCGCTCACGTCCAAGAAGGTGAAGATCGCCTTCAACGTCGATCCGAAAACCTACAAGCCGGTCGAATATCCGGCCGGTATCGTCAAAGCGACGAAGCATGCCAAAGAAGCCGAAGCCTTCTATACGTACCTGCAGAGCAAAGAGGCGGCGGACGTGTTCGCGAAGTACGGCTTCACCATCCCTGGCGGGAAGTAACAAGCATGCCTGGCATCGATTGGAACGCTTTTCTGTCGCCGGTCCTTCTGTCGGTCAAAGTATCGCTGGTTGCTAGCGCGCTGGTGTTCGTCCTCGGGATCGCCGCGGCGTGGGGCTTGTCCCGCCGTACGTTTCCGGGCAAAACGCTGCTGGAAACCGCGCTGATGCTGCCGCTGGTGCTTCCTCCGACCGTGATCGGCTTCATCCTGCTGGTGCTTCTCGGCAAGAAGAGCTGGTTCGGCCGCTGGATCGAGGAGTGGTTCGCGGCTCCGCTCATCTTCACGTGGTGGGCCGCCGTCATCGCCTCGATCGTGGTCGCGTTCCCGCTCGTATACCAAACGATGAAGGTCGGCTTCGCTTCGGTCGACCGCAGTCTGGAGGACGCTGCGCGCTCCTCGGGCGCGGGCGAGTGGCAGGTGCTCCGCTACATTACGCTGCCGCTGGCCTGGCGCTCCCTTGCTACGGGTTATATTCTGGGCTTCGCCCGGGCGCTCGGCGAATTCGGGGCGACGCTGATGATCGCCGGGAATATCCCGGGCAAGACGCAGACCGTTCCGACCGCCATCTACATGGCGGTAGAATCCGGCCGCATGACGCTCGCCTGGTGGTGGACCGGCTCGATCATCGTCATTTCGTTTATGATGATGCTGATTGTGAATAAGAAAAAGTAAGACCACGGAATCGATCCGTGGTCTTCTTGTCATATGCTTGCGTTATACTCCCATCGGGGCACGGGTGCCGCCGGCGGTTTTGTTAGGATCGTGGCTGTCTCCGCCTTTGTTCAGCTTACGGAACGTTTTGCGGAGGTAAGGCAGTACGTAGTAGTCGCCGCCGAATTTACCGGTGTTGGCTCCTGCAGCCAAGAGGATGAAGCCGAGGAGGACCATCCAAGGGTTCGTGCTTACGGTTCCGGCGAACAGGAACATGAAGTTCATCATTAATCCGAAGAAGGCTGCTGCTGTTGCCAGTGTCCCGAGAATTAAGCCGAGACCGACGAGAAACTCACCGAGCGGGATCATGACGTTGATCAGCTTCGCGTTAGGCAAAGCGAAATTTTCGATAAACGCGTTGAAGGTCGGGTAAATCAATTCGTTTGTGGCCTTGTCCATTGGCGGTTTGGCAATGGCGCCCTTCAGGAAGCCGGTGGCGTCGAACCCGCCGGTAAGTTTGTGGAACCCGGCCGTAAGCCATGTCCATCCGACATATACGCGTAATATGAGCAGCAAGCCGGCAGCATACACGTTTTCTCTTAACCATTTCATAATCATCATAATCGCTCCCTTTGTTATCAAATTGTGTCTAAATTTTGACACATTCATTTTTTTCATTATTGCACAACGCTAAAGAGATGAAGAGGGATAAATTACCATCATTAAGGGATAATATCCATTTAAACTGACAGGATTAGACGGTCGATCGAATCCATTCGATTTTCCAACAAGATATCGTGAAAAAATTCACAAATTACCGTAAGAAGAATCGTTCGCTTGCCTTTCAATAAGGTAAGAGCCTTTTGTAAGGCAAGATCGGCTGCTATAGCAGTGTCGTGGGCCGGAGCGGGAACGAAGCACGGTGTTCATATCGCATGTTCCTTTCCTTTGATTGATGTCGGGATTTGCTTCCTCCCTACGCCTTTACTATAGCATGTCCGGGAGAAAAGAGATGTGAAAAAAATCACACTGTCGAAAAATGCAGGAAATTCTGCCGCTTCGGCTTTGCCTTGGTGTGCTCTCGGATTTCCTTCGATTTAAAGTGATGTGATCTGCCAAAAGAATGGGCCCGTCTGAATAAAAGTTCCCCCTCACTCGTCCATACCGGTCATTCGTCTCTCGCATACATTAATATTGCGAATATCCGACATGGGGAGTATGGCGGATATTCAATTTTGTCGAAGGAGTGATCATTGTGGGTGGTTTTGGCGGTTTCACATCGACAGGCGTCATCCTGGTTCTGTTCATTCTGCTTGTGATTATCAGCTGCAGCTTCTTGTTCATCTAAGCTTCGCGTGCGAAAGTAACGGCAAGCCGGGCACCTGTGAGGGCCCGGCTCTTTCCGATGGAAGCCGTGAACTCATTTGCAAAAAATATGGCGGCCGATTTGTTTGATTTGCGGCCTGGGCCAGATCCATTGCGAGGTGGCCGTAGCCGGATTGAAATAGTACAGCGCTTCGCCAGAAGGGTCCCAGCCGTTCACGGCGTCATAGACCGCTTTGTAGGCTGTGCTGTCCGGTGTCAGCCAGATCTGGCCGTCGTCCACGGCGGTGAAGGCCCCGGGTTTCTCTGTACACCGTTCGGGCCATCAGCGTAATATCTTCGTTGCTGAACGAGGAACCCGAAGCCCGCCAATGCTTGGTCGCCTGCCAGAGCTTGTTCTGCGTCTGCGGCCCGGCAATCCCGTCGACGGCGATGCCGAACCGGTCCTGAAACCAAAATACTGCACCTTGCGTCTGCTGCCCGAAGATGCCGTCTATGCTTCCGTTGTAGTATCCGAGAAACTTCAGACGTCCCTGCAGCTCGTATACGTCATCGCCGCGGGAGCCGAGGCGGAGCGTTTGTCCGCTGAAGGAAAGTCCGGGCGAAGGAGAAGGAAGCAGCACGGGGACAAAGACAAGAATAAGGCATAGGATCGCTTTCAGAGCAGTCCGTTCCACCTGCGATGCAAAATGCAGCACCTTCTTGCATTAATTTGGAACGGATTTCAAGTTTTATGCATCGTTCGGCAGACGGGGCCATGAACATGACACGAAAAGAGGCAACCCATTGACAACGAGAATGATAACCATTATCATTTGTAATATACATGTTATTGAGAATCATTATCATATAATAAGGAGGAGCCGTCCGTGGGTTTGCTGTATGAGCTGATCAGGCATAGAAACCTTAGCCGGGCAGGCAGCATTGCGGACCGTTCGATTCCCGACAGACTACAGTCGCAACCGGAAGAGCACCGGTACGGTTCATACATACAGAGGATATCGGTTCAAATGTTGGAAGAGGAGAAGGCTCAGGGGAGCATCGAAAGAGCGCCCGAGCGCCAATAATCGGAACGGGAAGGGAGAGCGGCATGGAGCAAGTAAAGAATGAAGCGCTGGCGGAGCGAGGTCTCAGCGAACTGGAGGCGCAGTTTTTTTTCATACGGGAGCTTCCCGATGAGGGGGAGTTGTCGGTCAAGCTGTCGCAGCTGTTCGAACGCCGGCATGCGGACATGCTTCTGGTGAAGTATGGCAAGCATATCCGCGCGTTGGATGAGCAAGCGCCGGCCACTTACTTTAGCGGCTGGCTCGGCATGCTGTGCGCGGCGCAGCAGTATATGATCAGCCGGTATGATGCGGCGTTCGATTTTTCGCCGGGCAATCTGACGGTCAATTTGTATCAGAAGGAAGGCCGCGCGATGTTCGGGTTCCGGCTGCATGACGCCAGAACGTTGTCGGTGCCAGCGGGGGACCGGACCGGGTGGAGGCGTCAAGTGCTCTCCGCCTTGTACGGAGAGACGCTTCGGCCGCTGCTCGGATCGCTGGCACAAGCGGCAGGGCTCGATGCGGGGCAATTGTGGGGGCAGATCGCGACCCGGATGTACTACGTCCGAGATATGGTTGTTGCCCAAGCGGACAGCGAAGAGCTTCGGGCCAAGCTGACGGAGGACTTTCAGGCGCTGCTGTCGGACTTGCCGCCGGACGTATTCGGCCGGCCGCGGCATCCGCTCGATGTGAAGTTCCGCTACATCGACGACCCGCGCAAGCCCGGAGAGCGGATGCGGATGAAAGTCAGCTGCTGTCTCGCTTACAAGACGGATACGGACCACGGATATTGCTATACCTGTCCGCGGATGAGCAGTGCCGAGCGCGAGGAACGGAAGCTCAAGCTGCTCGCGGGCGCGAAATAACGAGAATCGAAGGCAGACACGATAAAAATACATGCACGGAAGGCTCTCTCAGGAGACAGCCCGTTAACGAAAAGGAGGCTTGAAACATGCCGTCGATTTTGGTCGTAGGAGCGGATCATTTGGGCAATATGCCCGATCATCTGGCGAATATCGGTTTTGACGAAGTGATGCATATGTCCGGACGCAAATGCCAAATGGTGAAGAAGGGGATTCCGGAAAAGGTGGACGCGGTGCTTGTGCTGACGGATTACGTCAATCATAATCTGACCAAAGCCATCAAGCAGCAAGCGAAGGAACAGGAAGTGCCGATTTATTATGCGAAGCGTTCGTGGTGCTCGGTGCAGAAGGCGCTCTGCTCCTGCGCGGACGGCTGCGAATGGTTGAAAAAGGGCGGAACCGCCCATTAAACGAGGAAAGCCCGCCGGAGGATGCCGGCGGGCTTTTTCGTATGCACATTGCCGTATGCCGTCAGGCTTCGTAGGTTAAACGGCGGAGCATCTGCTCCACCTTGCGCAAGTGGGAGGCGACGCGTTCTCGGGCAAGGGCGGCGTCCTGCAGTCTCACTGCGTCGACGATAGCTTGGTGCTCTTCGGAGAGCCGGACGGTCTGACTCTGCTCCGCGAACAGCCACAGCCGGCGGCTTTCCCGCATCGCCGGACCCATGGTCAGGAAAAGCGTCTCCAGCGTGCGTACGAGCAGCTCGTTGCCGGACGCTCCGGCCAGCTT
The DNA here is from genome assembly GCF_001399685.1 of Paenibacillus sp. A3. Classification (GTDB taxonomy): domain Bacteria; phylum Bacillota; class Bacilli; order Paenibacillales; family NBRC-103111; genus Paenibacillus_G. Next base: position 9,051 of record NZ_JTHN01000078.1, on the reverse strand, counting down.
CAGGTGAAACCGGATATCGCATTGCTCCAGCTTGTCCTCGTCGGCCAGGGAAGCCATCTCGGCGAGGATCTTGTCCAGCTCGATCAGATGATCGTTGCTGCGGCGCGCCGCGGCCAGCGCCGCGCCTTCGGTTTCCAGGATGAAGCGCAGCTCAAGCCATTGCCGGAGCTGCTCCACGTTCCCGATCTCGGGCGCTTCGATCTGAAGCGCGCCGCTATTGCGGAGCACGAACGTTCCGCCGCCATGGCGGACGTCCACCCAGCCGTGCGCTTTGAGCGACATGAGCGCTTCCCGGATCGTGGAGCGGCCGACGCCGAACTTCACGGCGAGCTGCTCGACCGAGTCGATCCGGGAACCGACCGGCCAGACGCCCTGCTCGATTTGCTCGCGAAGGGCGTCGGCGACGATTTCATAGCCTTTGCGGATCATGAATGCTCTTCCTTTCTCATGCGGACAAAATCAATGAAGCGGGTGCCTTGATACGTCAGCTCGCCGAAGTCCCCCTCGGCCATCAGCCCGTATTGGGGGCCTTTCAAAGGAAGCTCCACCCGCTCGCCGTTCTCGAATTCGAAGGTCGCGTAATATCTCGTAAACGCGCTCGAATCCCCGGACCCGCCCGACACCTGCGTGCGCTTGGCGACGACCCGGCAGGGGACGGTAAGGCGCTCGGACGCATTGTTTGCGGACCAGACGGAGACGGAAGAGAAAATCTTGTACAAGACGGTACCTACGATGATGATAAGGGCAAGCGTGAAAATGATGCTGAATATGGGCGGCGGTCCGTCGAAAGGACCCCTTGGAGATGGAAAAAAATCCATGGTTTTCCTCCCTGTCGAGACATAAGCCGACATTATGCAGCGGCTATGCATTAAGTGACAGCGTGCAAGATTTCCCTTATTGTACCATGTTTACCCGGGCGAATCATGTCGCCTTGCGGGGCACTGAAGCATTGACGAAGGGAACCGGGTCCTTTTATAATAAAGTCATCAGATGACCTGATTAATCCAGGGACATACGGGAGGGAACGCTTTGCTGGCTGCAACGGTCTGTCAAGAATTAAGAAGGATTGTCGGGGACGCTTGGTTCCGTGACGATACCGAAACGCTCGTTTCGTACAGCTACGATGCTACGCCGCTGTATCAATCGATGCCGGACGGCGTCATTTTCCCCGCTTCGACGGAAGAAGTGGCGGCGGTGATGCGCGTCTGCGCCCAGCATCGGATTCCGGTGGTCACCCGCGGGGCGGGCAGCAATCTGTGTGCGGGCGTCGTGCCGCTGCACGGCGGGCTGATCATGGTCATGGCGCGGATGAACCGGCTGCTGGAGATCGATCAGGACAACCTGACGGCGACGTTCCAGACGGGTCTGAATACTAAGCGCTTTCATACGGCCGTCGAGGAGACGGGGCTGTTTTATCCGCCGGACCCGAGCAGCATGATTATCTGCACGATGGGCGGCAACATTGCCCTTGGCGCAGGCGGGCTGCGCGGGCTCAAGTACGGCACGACCAAGGACTACGTCATCGGGCTTGAAGCGGTGCTGGCGAGCGGCGAGGTGCTGCGGACGGGAGGCAAGCTGGTGAAGGATGTCGCGGGCTATGACTTGACGAGGCTGCTCGTAGGGTCTGGGGGCACGCTGGCGATTTTGACGGAAGCGACGGTTAAGCTTGTTCCGAAGCCGGCGTACCGGCGGGCGATGATTGCGGTGTTTGCCGACTTGCCGGCGGCAGCGCGGACGGTGTCGCAGATTATCGCGAACCGGATTACGCCCTGTACGCTTGAGTTTATGGATCAGGCGACGATCGAGGTGGTGGAGGCGTTCGCCAAAATCGGCCTACCGGTCGATGCGCAGGCGATCTTGGCGATCGAGCAGGACGGCGACGAGGCGCAGGTGGAGAAGGACCTGCAGCTGATCGAGACGATCTGCAGACGCGAAGGGGCGATCCAGGTGAAGGTGGCCGAGACGCCGGAGGAAGGGGCCAAGGTGATGGAAGCCCGGCGCAGTGCGCTGGCAGCACTTTCCCGGCTGCGGCCGACAACCATTCTTGAGGACGCGACGGTGCCGCGCTCGAAGATTGCCGACATGGTGCTGGAGGTGCAGCGCATTGCGGCGAAGCACAACGTGCGGATATGCACGTTCGGCCATGCGGGTGACGGTAACCTGCACCCGACGGCGATGACCGATGCGCGGGATGCGGAGGAGATTCACCGGGTGGAGCTGGCGTTCGAGGAAATTTTCGACGTGGCGATCCGGCTCGGAGGCACGATCACCGGGGAGCACGGCGTCGGGCATGTGAAAGCGCCGTATCTGGAATGGAAGGTCGGCGCGTCCGGCATCAGCCTGATGAAGCGGCTGAAGCATGCGTTCGACCCGGACGGCTTGCTCAATCCCGGCAAGCTGTTCGCGGAGACGCGCAAGCGCGTTGTGTTTACGTCGGAGCCGGGAGCGGAGAACGAAGCGGGCGGAACCGCGGGGCCGGAGCAAGCCGATGCGCCGGAAACGGATTCGCCCGGCGCCGCGCTTGAGGACGGCCGCGATCCGGCGGCGAAAGGCGGTGAATGACGCGTGAGCACGGAGATCAAACCATTGACCGAGAAGCTGCGGCTCACGCTCGATCCCGATCAGCTTACCAACTGTATGCGCTGCGGCTTTTGCCAGACGGCCTGTCCGACGTTTCTGGAGACGGGGCTGGAGGCGGCGTCACCGCGGGGCCGGATTGCATTGATGAAGGCCGTCTATGACGGCAAAATGGAGCCGGACGCGGCGTTCCGCTCGCAGATGGACCTGTGCCTCGGCTGCCGCGCTTGTGAGCCGGCCTGCCCGTCGGATGTCAAGTACGGCCAGCTTATCGAACAGGCCCGCGAGTCGATCGCGGCGGTAACCGCCGAGCGATGGCCGGTACGGACGGTGAAGCGGCTGTTCATGGAGCGGCTGTTTCCGCATCACGGCCGGATGCGGCTGCTCGGCTCGTCGCTGAAGCTCTACCAAACGAGCGGGTTGCAGAAGCTGGCGCGCGGGCTCGGCGTCATGAAGCTGTTTCCGTCTCATATGCGCGAGATGGAAGCGGTGCTGCCGCAAGCGGCCGGCGACGGCGTCATCCGCCGTTGGGAGAAGCTTGGCCTGCCTGCCCGCTGGGAACAGGGCGACGGCGGACAATCGCTGCTCGTGATCCCGGCCGAAGGCGAACGTCTCGGCCGGGTCGGGATGTTCCGCGGCTGCATCATGGACGTGCTGTTCACGGAGACGAACGTGAACACGATCAAGCTGCTGCGCCTGGCGGGCTACGAGGTCGTGGTCCCGGCCTCGCAGACGTGCTGCGGCGCGCTGCACGCCCATGCCGGCGAACGGGAGAGCGCCCGCCGTCTGGCCCGGACCAACATCGCCGCCTTCGGCGCGGCCGGCGTCGATGCCGTCGTCAGCAACGCCGGCGGCTGTGGCGCTACCCTGAAGGAGGTGGACCACCTCCTTCACAGCGATCCCGAGGCGGCGGAGGCCCGCCGGTTTGCCTCGCAGGTCTTCGACGTGTCGGAGCTGCTCGCCGAAGGGCGTCCGCTGCCGCTGAAGCCGCTCGGCCAGGTGACGGTCACATACCAGGACTCGTGTCATCTGCGCAACGTGATGCGCGTCGCATCGGCCCCGCGGCAGCTGATCCGGACCGTGCCCGGCGCGAAGCTGCAGGAGCTGCCCGACGCCGACCGCTGCTGCGGCTCCGCCGGGATCTACAACTTGACGCAGCCGGAGATGTCCGCCAGCGTGCTCGACCATAAGATGGAGCAGGTGGAGCGCACCCGGGCGCACGTCATTCTAACGGCGAATCCGGGTTGTCTGCTTCAGATGAAATGGGGCGTGCACCGCCACGGGAGAGACAAGACGATGCAAGCGATGCATCTGGTTGATTTTCTCGCCGAATCGGTGGGGGAGAGATAGTCCGCAGCGTCACTCGACCGCCGGCATATCCTTCAGGGTATGCCGGTTTGTCGTGCTGCTGGCGCAAGGAAGCCGCTAGCCGGATTTCCCGCTGCTATGGAGCTTCCGCGCCCTATGACCGGACGTTCGCGAAATTCCAACGGAATATTACGCCTGCTCTCCAAGTGAGGCATACGCCTTCGCCTCCTCCTCTCCGGGCCGCTTATTGATGCGTGGCATGTAAGCCGCTCCCCGAACCAGCACCCCCAAGCGACTTTAACGTTTCAGATTACCTTTCACCTTACTTCTTCCGCCCGCCGCAACCTTTTCTCCTTATTAAATTTGTCGAAAAAATAGTAAAGTAAAAAAATACATATCAAATTCTTGTCTAAAAATGTCGATAAATATGTTGAAAAATGTCGAATAAAATCAAGACATCAGGGGGACTGCGGATGAAGATTTCAAGCTGGTTAAAGGTGATGGGCGGACTTTTATTGGTATTATCGCTGCTCAACTGGTTCAGTGTCAGCAAGCTGGAGGATGGCATCGCCCAGGAACGGCTGGCGGTACAACGGCAGGCGCAGTTCAAGCAGCTCGGCTTTGACTTGAAGAACGGCTCCGATTACTTGACCGATGAGATGAGACGATATGTCCAGTTCGGGGACAAGCGGCACCATGATAATTATTGGAAAGAGGTCAACGAGACCAAGTCGCGCGATAAGGTCGTCGAACAACTGAAAGCGCTTGAAGCTCCGCAGGAAGAGCTGGACTTGATCGAGAAAGCGAAGAATAGCTCCGACACCTTGATCAAAACCGAGGAAGCCGCCATGAAGGCGGTGGAGGAGAAAAATTTTGACAGCGCCCGGAAGCTGATGTTCGGCGAACAATACGATGCCAGCAAAAAAGAAATTATGGGCTATATCCAGCAGTTTCAAACCAAGATGAACAACCGGGCGCAGCAGGAAGCGGACGCGGCCCGTCAGACGGCTACCTCTATGATGAACTTCGCCGTGATCCTGCTGGTAGTGACGTTCTTGACCTTGTTCGGCATTTTTGCCTTGATCTTTATCAAGCTGAGGCCTTTAAAAACGGTGAATGGGAAAATTGCCGAGCTTGCCAGCAACGGCGGCGATCTGACGGCAAGACTGACCTCCAATACGAAGGACGAGATCGGCGAAATCGCAGGCTCGCTTAACCGGATGCTCGACAGTCTGCACGGCATGATCAAGGAGATTACCGGCACCTCCGAGAAAGTATGGGAGACGTCGGAGAAACTGATTGCCAATACGAAGCAAACCTCTGCCGCAACCGAAGAAATCGGCAAACGGATGGCGGTGATCGAGCAGGGGGCCGTCATTTCGGTGCAGAACACGCTGGACGGATCGCGGGCCATCGAAGAAATGGCCAAAGGCGTGCAGCGGGTGGCCGAATCGGCTACCGAGCTGTCCGAGGCCGCCGTGGATACGGAGAAAGAAGCTGTGGACGGCTTCGGACATATGGAGCAGGCCAAGCGGCAAATGGATCAGATCGACGAGTCCGTCAACAACTCCGCCCAGATCGTGTCCAAGCTGGACGAGCGTTCGTCCCACATCGGGCAAATTGCGGATACGATCGCCACGTTGTCCAAGCAAACGAATCTGCTTGCGCTCAATGCTTCGATCGAAGCGGCCCGGGCGGGCGAGCATGGCCGGGGCTTCGCGGTCGTGGCGGCGGAAATCCGCAAGCTGGCGGAAGGCTCCGCAGCCTCGGCAGGACAGATCGCCGAGCTGCTCCAGGAAATTCGCAGCGATTCGACGGAAACGGTCAAAGCCATGCAGCGGGTAAGCGAAGAGGTGGCCTTGGGCAGCCACAAGGTGCGGGCTGCCAGCGACTCGTTCCAAAAAATATTGCAGGCCACCAAAGAAGTCGCCGCCCAAATTCAAGAGGTTTCGGCCATTTCGGAGGAAATGGCGGCAGGCTCGGAGGAAATTGCCGCCTCCGTCTCCGATATGGCCGATGTTGCCAGAGAATCTCTGGATGGCGTGCAGATCGTCAATGACAAAACCCAAGCGCAAACCGCTTTGGTGCAGGAGGTTTCCTTCTTGTCCGAAGGATTGAGCCGGGAGGCGGAAAATCTGGAAACGCTGGTCCGCAAGTTTAAAATATAAGCATGAAACTTAATGTGAAATGAAAAAGGGAGGAAGTCCGCAGCTTCAACGCTGCAGGGACTTCTTCCCTTTTTTTTGGACGCCGGGAGCGCCCTTACAATTTGAACCGGTTGACCAGTTCGGACAAATCCTGCGCCGTCCGGCTTAACGATTCCGCGGACGAAGCAATTTCTTCCGCAGATGCGAGCTGCTCTTCGGTTGTAGCGGCAATCGTCTGCGCCGATTCGGCGGCCTGTCTGGCAATTTGGTTCATCTCCGAAGCGGAAGCGGACACCTGTTCCGAGCTTGCCGCCATTTCTTCGGCTGCCGCCGCCACTTCCTGAATTTTGCCGGATACGTCGCTCGCGGTACGGGTGATTTGCTGGAACGCTTCATCCGCCTCGGTCACGGCTTGGAGTCCGATGCGAACCTCCGACAAGCTGCGGTTCATCGTGAGCACCGCTTTGGACGTATCGGTTTGAATCTGCGTGATGATGTCCGAGATGCTTTGAACGGCTTCTCCAGACTGCTGGGCGAGCTTCTTCACCTCGTTCGCGACGACGGCGAAGCCTTGTCCATGCTCTCCCGCTCTTGCCGCCTCGATGGAGGCGTTGAGCGCCAGCAAACCGGTTTGCGAAGCGATGTCGTTGATAATCTGCAGAATGCTGCCGACGTTCACGGAATGCGTCTCCAGCGTCTTGATATCGTCGCCCGCCTGCCCGACCGATTCGCTCAGGGCGTTCATTCTGCTTCTCGCCGCTTGAATGGCGTCGTTACCATGCTGCGCTTGGATAGCGGATTCTTGAGACAATTCGGATACGTCCGACGTCGTTTCGGCGATGCGTTGAATGCCTGCGGCCATCTCTTCCATCGCTCTTCCGGTTTCGTCCGAGCGCATCAGCTGACTCTCCGTACCGGAGGCCATCTCTTGGATGGACAGCGTAACGGTTTTGGTCGCTACCGTATTTTGCTCCGAGCTGGCCTGCAGCTCCTCGGACGAAGCGGCAACCGTCGTGGATGCCTCTTGTATCTGCACCACGGTCATTTTTAGATGGGATACCATGTCGTTTAGGGAAACGACCAGACTTCCGATCTCGTCCTTTTGCTTGACCGCGAGCGGTTCGACCGTCAAGTCGCCGCCGGCCACCCGGTGCAGAGCTTCGGATACAAGCTTCACGGGCCTGGATATGATGCGGATCATCACGATGACCAAGGCGATTCCGATTATGACCGAAATGGCGATCATCCCGATCGTAAGCTCGATAGTGCTTAGGTAGATTTGTCCGCTTTCCTGCGTCGCCATTTTGGCGCCGTCGTTATTGATTTTGATCATTTTATTCAGCAGTTTCTGCATTTCGTCATAGGTTTGCTGGGATTGCCCCATCATCGCCGTGAGTTCTTTTTCCTGTTTCACCGCGCCGCGAACCAGGTCGATTTGCTTGCCCAACACGAGGGTACGGTCGTAAACTTCTTTATAACTGTTCCATTTCGCCCGAAGCTGCTCCGTATTGATGCGATCTTCGTCGCTAACGAACGTCTCGCTGTACAGATCCAGTTGCTTGTCGATCTCTGCAAACGTGGCATCGGCTTCCTGGATGTATAGTTGTTTTTTGGCGACTTCCGGATTGGTCAAAATTTTATATTGCAGAACAAGAACGTGTTCTGTCAAGTAGTTGACGTTGTTGGCAATCCCTACTCCTGACAGCCAAGCGCCGGTAATTTCCTCCGTCTTGGATTGCATCTTTGCCCCCCGACCCAGTGAGGTGAGGCCCAAGCCGGCCAGCAGCAAGATCAGGATCAGAAAAGACAAGAACAGCTTTCTCCCGACCGATAGCATAAAGTGATGTTTATCCATTATGTATCTCTCCTTTGATGTGATCATCTCCTTTTATCGACACAATTCGCTAAAATCGTTAGGTATTTTCTGGGTGAATTTTTTGGCTGTTAAAATAAACTGGAAAAATATGGGTTACTATGTGGTTTTGTGCTACACTGTAATCGAAAGGGAGAATTCTAAAACTGGAAAGGTGGCGATCCACGTGATCCAAGGACTGTACGAAGCGCATTTGCCGGTAAGAGATCTGAAGCGATCCATCGCCTTTTATGAAAACATCGGCCTGGAACTGGCGCATCAAGGCCGCGGCCTGACCTTTTTCTGGATTGAGAAAGGAAAGAGCTGGCTCGGTCTGTGGGAGGCGGAACAGGTGAACGTCCCGTACCATCCGTCGTTGAGGCATATCGCCTTTCAAGTGGAGCTGGAGGATATAAAGCGGGCCAAGCAGTGGCTCGCGGACAAGGGGATCGAGGTGAGAGAAGCTTTCGGGTTTGCGCCGACGGGTCCCATCGTGCTGCCCAACCGGCCGCACGCGCACGCAGCTATTTATTTTGAGGACCCGGACGGCAATTCGCTGGAGTTTATTTGCCCGATTGAGCTGGACACGTCCCCTTTGACGCAGATGATCTACTTGGAAGAATGGGAAAATAAGCTAGAGAGATGATGGCGCAAAGCGGATTGGAGAGGAAGTGCCCTTCGCAGGGGGGGGGGCGGAAACCCATAAATACCTCAATTGTGGTGTTTATAGGTATTTTTGGACCAAGAACAGGCAGTAGCAAATTACACATTCACGTTTGCGCATAATTATTTAACCAAAGCTGATAAATTTGTAACTGCTCCAGGAACGTTTACCGTAAGCTCCACTACAGATTTTATTGTTAAGGCTGAGAAGACTCCCTCTTCGATAAGGGGGAGATGAATCAGCATCTCTTGCATATGAATGCGAACGTATGTGCTATAATTATCATAAAATCACCAAAGGAGGTAAATCCCGCATGTTGCATCATAAAGCTTTTCGCTTTCGCATCTACCCTACGGAGGAGCAAACGACGCTGATCCATCAGATGTTTGGATGCGCTCGCTTTGTCTTTAACCACTTCCTTGCGAGGTGGAACGACACCTTCCAAGAAACAGGCAGAGGCTTGTCTTACCAGACCTGTGCAACTGGGCTGCCAGCGTTGAAAA
>NZ_JTHN01000077.1 GCF_001399685.1 Paenibacillus sp. A3 | reverse complement strand
AAGGCCGGCAAGACGAACCAAAGCTTTTTCCGAAAAATGCGGCATTGCTCTACCTCGTTTCTTCATCCTTGTTTCTTCATCAAATCTTGATCAAAAAATCGAATGCATGGTTTTACGCTCCGTCTCATATACATGAAAAAGGCTGCAATCCAATCAGGGGGGATGGTCATGCAAATAGGATTTATCGGAACAGGCAGCATGGGCAGTATTCTCATCGAAGCGTTCATTCAATCCGGCGCAGTCAGCCCGGAGCAGCTTGTTGTGACCAATCGCACCGCCCGCAAAGCGGAGCAGTTAGCGGAAAGCTACCCGGGCCTGCGAACAACCCGTTCCAATAGGGAAGCCGCAGCCGGATCCCAGCTTCTTTTTCTGTGCGTCAAGCCTATGGAATTCAAAGCTGTCATCGACGACATTCGGGATGTTGTCGCTCCCGAAACGGTCGTCGTTTCCATTACAAGCCCGGTGCAGATTCGTCATTTGGAAGAACTGCTCCCTTGCAAAATCGCCAAGGTTATTCCAAGCATTACCAACTATGTACTCAGCGGCGCGACGCTGTGCATTTACGGAGACCGGATGACCGACGAGGATCAAGCACGTCTGGAGCTGCTGCTGTCCCACATTAGCGCCCCCATCCGCATCCGCGAGGAGCATACGCGCGTCTCTTCGGACATTACAAGCTGCGGCCCGGCGTTTCTCGCCTTTTTCGTGCAGAAATTCGTCGAGGCCGCCGTTGCCGCCACCGGCATCTCCGAGACGGAGGCTACGCAGCTTGCGGCCGAGATGACGCTCGGCACCGGCAGGCTGCTGACCACCGGAGGCTTCACGCCCGCCTCCCTGCAGCAGCGGGTGTCCGTTCCCGGCGGCATTACCGCAGAAGGTCTTCGCCTAATGCAAAAAGAGTTGTGCGGGGTCTTTGACGACCTGATCCGCACAACTCACGCTAAATACGATGAAGATGTGGAAAAGGTGAAAGCCCGTTTTTTCAGCCCGTAGGCCGAACCGAACGCGATGCTTTCACGTCCTTTTCCGTTATGAACCGCCGTGCTCCGATTCCGGAGGGCGGTTTTTTATTTTCCTGACGCTGCTTCTTACCCTACGACGATATTGACTAGCTTGCCTTTGACGGCAATCACCTTGCGGACGGTTTTACCCGCCATCGCTTCCTTGACTTTGGCCAAGCCAAGCGCCAGCTCCTGCATCGTCACTTCATCGGCATCCGCCGCGATCGTGGCGCGGTCGGCGATTTTGCCGTTCACTTGGATGACGATTTCCACTTCGTTGTCGACCGTCCACGCTTCGTCGTAAACAGGCCATGCCTCATAAGCAACGGTACCGGAATGACCGAGCTTCTCCCACAGCTCTTCCGCCAAGTGCGGTGCGATCGGAGACAGCATTTGCACGAAGTTTTCCATCGCCGCTTTCGGCAAACGGTCTGTCTTGTACGCTTCGTTCACGAAGATCATCAGCTGGCTGATCGCCGTATTGAAGCGCAGCGCCTCATAGTCTTCGGTTACTTTCTTAATCGTGCGGTGCCAGGTCCGTTTGAACGCTTCGCTGCCCGCATCGCCGTCTTCTGTAATTTTCGCGCTCAGCCCGCCGTCTTCGCCGATGAACAAACGCCATACGCGGCTCAGGAAGCGGAATGTGCCTTCTACGCCGTTCGTGTTCCAAGGCTTCGTCGCTTCCAGCGGCCCCATGAACATCTCGTACATGCGCAGCGTATCGGCGCCGTACTCGCCTACGATTTCGTCCGGGTTGATGACGTTGCCGCGCGATTTGCTCATTTTCTCCATGTTCTCGCCGAGAATCATGCCTTGGTTAACCAGCTTGTAGAAAGGCTCTTTCGTTTCTACAACGCCGAGGTCGTACAACACTTTGTGCCAGAAACGGGCATACAGCAAGTGAAGTACGGCATGCTCCGCGCCTCCGATGTACAGGTCGACCGGCAGCCATTTGCGCTGCAGCTCCTTGGAGCAGATCTCGTCCTTGTTCTTCGGATCGATAAAGCGCAGGTAATACCAGCAGCTTCCCGCCCATTGCGGCATCGTGTTCGTCTCGCGGCGCGCTTTGAGGCCGGTCTCCGGATCTACCGTGTTCACCCAATCCGTCACATTGGCAAGCGGCGATTCGCCCGTGCCGGAAGGCTTGATTTCGTCCACTTCCGGCAGAAGCAGCGGCAGCTGATCTTCCGGAACGGTTTTCATCGTGCCGTCCTCCAGATGGAGGATCGGAATCGGCTCGCCCCAGTAACGCTGACGGCTGAACAGCCAGTCGCGGAGACGATAGGTTACTTTGCCTTGGCCTTGGCCATTGGCTTCGAGGTGCTCGATCATTCGCGCGATGGCCTGCTCGTTATTCAAGCCGTTCAGGAACTCGGAATTGACGTGCGCGCCGTCACCGGCGTACGCTTCCTTGTTTACATCGCCGCCCTGCACCACTTCCACAATCGGAAGGTCGAACTGCTTCGCGAATTCCCAGTCGCGCGGGTCGTGACCCGGTACCGCCATGATCGCGCCTGTACCGTATCCGGCAAGCACATAGTCGGCGATCCAGATCGGCACCTTGCTGCCGTTAACCGGATTGACCGCATAAGCCCCGGTAAAGACCCCCGTTTTTTCCTTCGCAAGATCGGTGCGCTCCAAGTCGCTTTTGCGGGCCGCGCGTTCCTGATAATCTTTCACCGCTTGAGCTTGCTCCGGCGTCGTAATGCGGGCTACGAGCTCATGCTCAGGCGCCAATACGCAATAGGTGGCCCCGAACAGCGTATCCGGACGGGTCGTGAATACTTTCAGGCTATCGTTCCCGTGTCCGTCGATGACAAACGTCACTTCGGCGCCCGTAGACTTGCCGATCCAGTTGCGCTGCATATCCTTGATGCTTTCGGACCAATCGAGCTCTTCAAGATCCTCCAGCAGGCGCTCCGCGTACTCGGTGATCTTCAGCACCCATTGGCGCATCGGCTTGCGGATAACCGGATGACCGCCGCGCTCGCTCAAGCCGTCGATGACTTCTTCGTTGGCCAGCACCGTTCCGAGAGCCGGACACCAGTTGACCGGCACTTCGTCCACGTAGGCGAGACCTTTTTTATACAGTTGAACGAAAATCCATTGCGTCCATTTATAATATTCGGGATCGGTCGTGCTGAATTCGCGGTCCCAATCGTAAGAGAAGCCGAGCGATTTGATCTGTCTGCGGAAATTATCGATATTGCGGAACGTGATGTCGCGCGGATGCTGTCCCGTATCGAGCGCATGCTGCTCCGCCGGCAAGCCGAAGGCGTCCCATCCCATCGGATGCAGAACGTTATAGCCGCGCAGCCGTTTATAACGGGATACGATATCCGTCGCCGTGTAGCCTTCCGGGTGCCCGACGTGAAGACCTGCGCCGGAAGGATACGGAAACATGTCAAGCGCGTAAAACTTCGGCTTGCTCTCGTCGTCCAGCACCTTGAACGTTTTGTTTTTCTCCCAATATTGCTGCCATTTCGGTTCAATCGCCAAGGGATTGTACCCTTGTTGTTCTCTAGCTTCCTGTGCCATATTGTGTAGACCTCCTTCGATTCAAACAAAAAAGCCCTCATCGCTAGCGCAACGCTAGGGACGAGAGGCTTATTTCCCGTGGTACCACCCTAGTTGACTCAAGCATGCTTTGCCTGGGCCCACTCTCCCCTTAACGCGGGGTACGTTTATGGCTGTGACCGGCGAAGCTTGCGCTAGGTTGCGGTCTTTTGGCCAAACGGCTCGAAGATGAGTTCGCTGCCTGCTTCTACCGGTTCCCACCCGCCACCGGCTCTCTGAAAGAAAGCGCTGCAGTTACTAGTTCTTGTCACGGCCTTTTGCATATATGCTCCAATTAGGTTTCATTATATGAAAAACGATTCCTCCGTGTCAAGCCGGGCCCCCGTTTTTCCCGAAGCTGCCGGATAAAATACCGCCGGACCAAGCGGAAACAGCCCCGTCGCGGTTACATCCTCGGCAGCTTGGCCATACTTTGTAATAAATGTTTTCTATTCGAAGCTTACGGAGGATGAACCGAATGAAAGGATTCGTCAACGGAGTCATGCTGTCGCTCCCGCTATGGGGGATGATCCTGTGCCTGCTGCAACTGATTATCCATTTAACGCGTTAACGAAAAGCGCCCGCGTCCGTTTGCCCCGACTTCAAGCTCAATCCCGCGGCTTTACCGCCACGAAAAACGCCCGCTGCGTATCATCCGTCGGCGCTTCGAACGAGAATTCGGCATAGCATGCCGTCTCGCTAAATCCGGCCGCACGCAGCCGCTCCTGCACCCAATCGAGCGGATACGCCCGCTGCACATGCAGCTCCTCAATCCGGTGATACCGCTCCGTAATGGCGTCGTCAGACCCTTCCGCCCATGTGTCCCCTTCCCGCACGAACAAGGTCAGCTCATGCTCAATTTCGCAGCGGCCCGGATCGAAATCGCAGGTCCAGATGTAGGCGACGTCGTCGTCGTTCAGGAAAAACGGCTGCGATTCTGCATAGCTCTGAAACTGGCTCTGCGTATGCATATCGAACACGAACAGGCCGCCCGGAGCAAGCCCGTCGTATACTTGCTTGATGGTCCGCTCGATGTCTTCCTCCTCCAGCAAATAGTTCAAGCAATCGCAAAACGAGATGACCGCGTCGACCGGGCGGCCAACCTCCCATTCGCGCATGTCCTGCTGGAGCCACATCACGCTTCCGCCCGCAGGGAAAGGCTTGTGCCGCTGGGCGCTTTCCGCTTTTTGACTGGCCATGGACAGCATGTCCTCCGACAGATCGATGCCGACGACTTCGTAGCCGAGCTGCGCCAGAGGGACCGCTATGCTGCCCGTGCCGCAGCCCAGATCGACCACGCTTCGGGGCGTCCCGAATTTGTCCCAGCATTCCTGCGCAAAGCGGAGCCAATCGTCATACGGCATATCCTCCATCAGCCGGTCGTATAGATACGAAAATTGTTCGTAAGCCACGGCTTGCTCCTCCTTCACCGAACAGACAAAGGCCGGCTCCGAACGACCTTCATTCGGATGCCGGCTGCGATGCCGCTTCTTTTTTCAAATAGGTCCAGCTGCCTTCCTGATAAACCAGGCCTTCCTTCATCAGCTTGCCGATCGCGCGCTTGAAGGCGGATTTGCTCATGCCGAACCGCTGGCTGATCAAATCGGCCGGGGTCTCGTCCGAATACGGCATCGCCTGATTCGGGCGCTCCTTCAGAAAAGCCAGCAGCTTCTCCGAATCGGTGTCGCGTCCGACTTCCTTACGCTCGCGCATCGAGCAGTTGACGTTGCCGTCCTCGCGCACGAACGTGACGCGCACTTTCACCTCTTCGCCGAGACGCAGCAGCCGGGTTCTCTCGGACGCATGAATGAAGCCGATGACGCCGAAGCCGACCACGCCGCCATCGCAGACGACAAACGAGCCCATTTGCAGCGGCTTATAGACGCGGGCGTCAACCCAGGTGTTGCGCCAGCTTGCCGGAGCGTCGAAGCACAGCCGCTTAAGCCGGTCTTCTCCGGCTACTTTGGCGACGAGCCGCCCTTGCCGGTCGTGAGCGAGTACGACGAATACGCGGTCTCCGACTTCGGGACGCAGCTCTTTAAGCTCAGGCAGTTCTTTAAAAGGAAGCAGCAGATGACGCCCGAGCCCCATTTCGAGAAAGCAGCCAAAGCGCGGATGGATGTCGACCACTTCGAGAAGCGCAACTTCTCCGAGCGTCACGAGCGGCTTGCGCATCGTCGCCGCCAGCCGATCCTCGGTATCGTGAAACAAAAATACCTCAACCTGCTCCCCCGGCTTCACTTCCCCGGCGGCTTCGCTGTAATGGAGCAGCACGTCCTGCGCGCCGTCCGTCAAAAAATAGCCGTGCGGCGATACTTCCCTCGCTACGTCCAAACGTTGGATCGTTCCGGCTTCCAGCCTCATACCCGTTCGACCACTTTCGCGTCGGACCACAGCCGCTCGATGTTGTAATATTCGCGATCGTCGCGGTGAAACACGTGAACGACGACGTCGCCCAAGTCGACAAGCACCCAGCGGGCCGTGTCCATGCCTTCGAGGCCGCGAATTCGTGCGCCGCGCTCTTCCGAACGTTTTTTAATCTCGGTCGCGATCGCTTGCACCTGCGTTTCAGAATTACCATGGCAAATGACAAAGTAATCCGCAATCAAAGAAATCCCGCGCAGGTTCAATGCCGTTACGTCCATCGCTTTCTTGTCTTCGGCCGCATCGACCACGAGCTGCATAAGCTCATCCGGTTGAATGGTCATATCATTTCCTCCTGTAAGTGAATCATACCGATTCTCCCCGCTCCTCCAGCTCCCGGATCAGTCCGTTGCGAGCTTCGAAGGTCAGCGGGTAAATTCGCTTGCCTTTATCCAATAAAAAACGGATCGTTCCGTCAAATCCGGTTATAAGTGCCTTCTCTAAACTATGTTCGGCGTTTTGGCGAATATTATGCACGCCCGGGAAATCCCGTCCCGGCTCCATGTAATCCGCCAGGCAAACGACCTTGTCCAGCAGCGTCATCCGCGCCCGCCCCGAGGTGTGATAACGTATCGCGTCCAGTACTTCCTCATCGCTTACACTGTACTGCTCCCGGGCAATCCACGCGCCAGCGTGGGCATGCCACAGCTCTTTGTCGTAATCGAGCAAATCCTGAGGCAGTCCATGCTCCCGGATGATGCGCGCTTGTTCGTCTACGCGCCAATATTTGCAGACATCGTGAAGGATGGCGGCCAGCTCGGCCTTTTCCGGGTCCGCCCCATAGCGCTCCGCCAGCCGCACCGCCGTTTCCATAACGCCTAGCGTATGGTTCCAGCGTTTCTCCGGCATCTGGGAGCGAACCGATTCGATCATTTCCTCACGCTTCATACAAACGGTTCACCTCGATATAATGATTTACCCGGTCCGGGACCATATAACGCACCGACCGTCCCCAAGCCCGCCGCTGCCGGATTAACGTGGACGACAGCTCGATTTGCGGCATCGGCACAAGCTTTACCGCCTGCCGAATGGCATCGGGAAGCCCCTCGTAGCCCGTTTCGTAGCCCGGCCGCTGCAGTCCGGCGAAAGTAACCAGCCGGGCCAGTTCGTCGATCCTGTACCACTTCGGCAAATATCGGACCATATCGGCCCCGATAATATAAGTAAACCGATAACCGGGATGCTGCGCCCGAAGCATCGTCACCGTCTCGATGCTGTACGATACGCCGCCTTTGCGCAGCTCCATATCCGAAGCCCGGAAGTGCGGGTGCCCTTCGACGGCAAGCTCGACCATCTCCAGCCGCTGCCGCGGGGAAGCCCCGGGCGCCTGTTCTTTATGCGGAGGCACGTTCGTCGGCATAAACCATACTTCGTCGAGTTCGAGCCTCTCGCAGACGCTCTGGGCGGCAATCAAATGCCCGATATGAACGGGATCGAAGGTGCCGCCCATCAGACCGACCTTCATCAGGCATCCCCCTCTTTTTAGCTGAAATGCCACTTTTACCGCCGTATGCTTAAACCGGAAGCTCGATCGTTTTATGCTCGCGGGATTCCTTGTAGAGCACGATGATTTTGCCGATCACTTGAACTAGCTCCGCGCCGGCGCCCTGCGCCAGCTGCTCGGCCACTTCGCTCCGGTCCTCCATACAGTTGTTAAGCACCGTCACTTTGATCAGCTCGCGGACTTCCAGCGCCTCGCTGATGTGCCGGATCAAATGATCGTTTACGCCGCCTTTGCCGACCTGAAAGATCGGGTTCATATGATGCGCCAACGAGCGCAAATACCGTTTTTGTTTGCCTGTTAACATGGTTGTTGTTCCTCCTTAAGTAGCACCCTCCTAAATCCTCCCTGGCAGGGAGGACCCCAAAGGGCTGCGCCCTCTGGACACCCGAAAGGGGCGTGCCTGCTGCGGGGCCGGCGTTGAAGGAACAGCGGCGTAGGAACGCTTTCGTCCCTTCGGGACACGCTCACATGCGACGTTCTCTCCATACGTTATGCCCAGGGTGCGCTGCGTTGCGTCGTGCGTTTTTTCATTTATTGCGGGGAAGGGGCCGCCTCATGACGCTGTCATGAAGCTCTTGTTCGGCGCAAGTCGCAAACCGGGGCGTCAGGGCTCATGACCTTGTCATGAAGCACCCTGTACTGCAACATCTCTAACCCCCAACCCATTTGCAAAATCCGTGCCTGACCCCTATTAAAGTGCTCCCCTAAGTTCTATAAAATTCTAATGCCCCTGCTCCGAAAAAGATTGCTCCACCACTTCGCGCATGACGGCGATCGGAGCGGGCTGGCCGGTCCAATATTCGAACGCGTAGGCGCCTTGGTAAATGAACATGCCGAGGCCGCTGTGAATGACGGCGCCGCGCTGATCGCGGGCCTCGCGCAGGAAACGGGTGATCAGCGGGTTGTACACCAGATCGCTGACGACCGTCTCGGGGCGAATCAACGAAATGTCCATCGGCACCTCGTCTACATTCGGATGCATGCCGAGCAGCGTGTTGTTGACGATCAAAGCGGCCTCTCCGGCCAGCTTTGGAATCTCGTCCAGGCCGTGCCCGGATACGCTGCCGAATTCGCTCATCGACGAAGCGAGCTCCAGCGCCTTCTCCTTCGTGCGGTTCGCGATATAGATATGCTCCGCGCCTTCGCGGGCCAGCGCGTAGCCGACGCCGCGCGCCGCTCCCCCTGCGCCGATCATCAGCACCTTGCGTCCCTTCAACGAAATGCCCGTCTCTTCGCGGAGCGAACGCATATACCCGATGCCGTCGGTATTGTAGCCGATCAGCCGGCCGCCTTCGTTGACGATCGTGTTCACCGCTCCGATGGCGCGGGCTCCTTCGTCGATCTCGTCCAGATAGGACATGACCTCGACCTTGTGCGGAATCGTCACGTTGACCCCGCGGAATTGCAGCGCCCGGATGCCGGCCACCGCATCCTTCAATGTGCCGGGCAGGATGTGAAACGCTCCGTACGCCGCATTGATGCCCGCCGCTTCGAATGCCCGGTTCAGCATGATCGGCGATTTGGAATGCCGGATCGGATCGCCGAACACCCCGTACAAAATCGTATGGCTGTCCAGTTTATGCTTGCTCATTCTCGTCCGTTCCTCCCGCTCCGCTAAATGACCGATTCCCGAACCGCGACCTTCACGCCTTTGGGGACGTGGATGACCAGTTCCGCCCCGGCGGTGCCGTTTACTTTGATCCAGCCCAGTCCCGAGACCGAAACGTCCAGATTCGCGTTCTTCGGAATGCGAATCGGATGCTTGGTCAGCTTGGGCAGCTCCTCCAGCTCTTCCTGGCTTGGCGGCGACAGAAGCACGCCCCGGTGTTCCTCGTACAGCTCGTCCGCCCGCTCCAGCTTCGTCCGGTGGGCCTGGAGCGCGTTGGAGACGAAGAACGTGAACGACTGCCGTTCGCCCTGCACGAAATCGAAGCGCGCCAAGCTGCCGAAGAAGATCGTCTGTTGATCGTTCAATTGGAACACCAGCGGCTTGATCGGCCTGTCCGGCATCACCTTCATCAAATCTTTCTTGCTGACGAGCTCCGTCAGACGATGTTTGTACACGATGCCCGGCGTATCGATGATCGAGGCGCCGTCGTCCAGCGGAATGCGCACAAGGTCAAGCGTCGTGCCCGGATATTGCGAAACCGTCAGCTCGGCGTCCAAATCGCTGTAATCGCGAATAAGCCGGTTGATGAGCGTCGATTTGCCGACGTTCGTCGCCCCGACGACATAGATGTCGCGCCCTTTGCGATGCAGCTCCAACGCTTCGATGACCCGTTCGAAGCCCATATTTTTTTTCGCCGAGCACAGAACGACTTCCACGACCCGAAGTCCCGCTTCCTTCGCCTGTCTCTGCACCCAGTTCACGATCCGGTTGTAGTTCGTCACTTTGGGGAGCAGATCGATTTTGTTCACGACCAGAATGACCGGATTGGTTCCGACAAACCGCGCCAGACCGGAAATCATGCTGCCCTCGAAATCGAAAATATCGACAATGTTCACGACCAGCGAGTCCGTTCCCCCTACATGGGTGAGCAGCCGCAAAAAATCGTCCTGATTGAGCGTAATGCCCGAAGCTTCATTGTAATTCTTAATGCGGAAACACCGCTGGCAAATGATTGGCGTGCGCGCAAGCGCTTGAGCCGGGACATAGCCGAGCTGGTCCGGCTGCTCCGTTTGAAGCGCTACGCCGCAGCCCGCACAGTGGTTATTTTCGGAGTGTTGATTGTGGGCCGTCATACGTTCCCTACCTTTTCATTATAGTTAATGCGGCCTTCTCGATCCTTCGGTTTACCTTCGTAAAAAAGCCCTCGTCCGCAAGAGAGATCGGATGGACGAGGATGGTATAAAGACCCATCCGGTTGCCTCCCAGCACGTCGGTTAGCATCTGATCCCCGATGACTACCGTCTGCTGCGCCCGCAGATTCATGATGCTCATGGCTCGCCGGAACGCGGTACTTGTCGGCTTACGGGCGCGATAAATGAAAGGCAGGGACAGCGGCTCGGCGAACTTGGTTACCCGGTTGCGCTGGTTGTTCGACACAATGACGACCTGAAAGCCGATTTGCCCCACGACTTTCAGCCAATCCAGCAACTCCGGCGTGGCAAGAGGCGCTTTGGCTCCTACCAGCGTATTGTCCAAGTCCGTTATGATGCCGCGGTATCCCTGCTCCCATAACGCTTGAAGATCTATGTCAAATATCGTTTTGACTTGTTGACGCGGAATCAGCTTTTTCAGCAAAGAATTCACCTCGAAAGACATTAGGCTGTATACGTCAAACTATACCATAACTGTCCATTTTGTTGCAAAATGGCGACAAAAAAAGCAAACCGCCCTCCGCAAAGGCGCGGTCTGCCGATCGTTTAGCATTTACATCTGCGAACGCAAGCGTTCGACGATTTGGTTCGTTTTTTTCCAGTCTTCCTCCGTGATCTCCGCTTTACCGTACTTCGCCTTCTCGAATACGTGAAGCACGGCCTCCAACTCGTCGCTCATCCATCGGCTCTGACGGGACCAGCGGCGCACCGCTTCGCGCAGCGTCTCGTGTTCCTCGCGCACATAGCCGTTGCGCCGGAAAATGCGCAGCAGGCGTTCGCATTCCACAATGACCTTCTGCTTCAGCAGCGAAGCCCGGCGGCGGCGCGCGCGTTCTTTCAGCAGCTCGACAACCTGCAGCTTCCAGGCCAGGAGTGCGGCAACGAGGGTCACGGCGGCGGCAATGCTCCACGCGGCCGCATGATGCGTTTCAACGGCAGGCTCTGCCGGCTTCGTGTCCGGCTTCGGAGCAGGTTGCGGCTCCGCTGGCGAAGCGGACGTCTCTTCCAGCAGCACGGCGCGCGGCATCGCGAAACCCGCCGTCGGCTCAAACGGAATCCATCCGTAGCCATCGAAATAGACCTCGACCCAGGAGTGGGCGTCGGAGTTGCGTACCGTGTAGACCCCGCCGCCATCCGGGTCCATCAGCAGCTCGTTGGGGGCGAAGCCTTGCAGCTCCGGCTGCTGAAAATCCGGCGTCCCTGACGCATAGCCTTTGACCCAGCGCGCCGGCAGCCCGATCGAGCGGGACAGCACCACCATCGCGGTAGAGTAATAATCGCAATAGCCTTCTTTAATCTCAAACAGGAACCGGTCGACAAAATCGCGGCTCTGGCCCTTGCTGAGGTCTGGTTTGTTCGTATACGGAAAGCTCGTTTGCAAGTATTGCTCAAGCTTCTTCGCTTTGTCGTATGGAGTGGCCGCATCCTTCGTCAAATCCGCGGCCAGCTTGCGGACCCGCTCCGGCACGCTGCTCGGCAGCTGGACGAATTCCGCCATATCCTGCTTCAGCGGCAAAGGAGGCAGCTTCCGCAGCACTTCTTCGTTGACAACCGGCATTTGCGACACGATCGTATACGTTTGCGGGTACGGCTGGCGCTCGCTGTAGCGGATCTCGGATTGGGGAGCCGACCATTGCAGGGACTCGAAGCCGTTTTTGGAACCGTCCAGCCCCATCACTTTCTGGATGGAATAGGCTCCGAACAGTACGGGATACGGCTGCGCCGACATCAGCGTGACGGTTTGCTTCACCTCCACCGTCTTCGCCTTGGAACCGGCCAACCGGGCGTCCGCCGGAAGCGGCGCTTCGGGCCTGATCGCGTTCCAGGGACCGCGCCGCTCGCCGTCGCTTTCCTCCCAGCCTTTGCCGGTATAATGCGAACGCGTCTCGCCCCGCCAATAAGCGCGGTGATCCGTTTCTACCTTCATGACCGGCGTATAGTCGAACCGGAAGCCGCCTCCCAGATTCGCATCGCTCCGGCTGTAGCCCGACGAGGAATCCATCGCCTCGCTGGGGGGCACGGTGACGCCTTTGCCCGTGGTGAAAGCCATCGGCTCTCCCCGGGACGATCGCCAAGCGGTATACGGGTCGGTCAGCATCGGTCCGACCTCGGGCATGAGCGATCCGGCGAGCACCGTCACCCCGATTAAAGAGGCGACCGTCATGGCAATGGAAGCCGGATATTCCGCCAAATGCCGCCAAGCGGTCGGGTCTTTGCGCCGCAGCTGCGCGAAATGATTGAGAATCAGCAGCAGCAGCCCGCAGCCGACGATCACGGCCACTTGCGGCCACAGATAGATGGACGAGAACGAATCGCGGATGCAGAGCGCAAGCACGCTGACCACCAGCAGGATATAGACCCGCCACTTAACTTCCACCCACCAAATGACCGTTACGTAAACGACCCAGGCGCCCATGCCGAACCACAAATACGGCGTAAGCTCGTACAGGTTCAAGAACAGCTTCGAGCTCACAAAGCTGGACGCCTTCATCGGCTCGATCACTTCAAATTGCTCAAGCACGAGCACGTTGATGACCACAACAGAGACAAGCTGCAAAACGCCGCGAACGATCCAATGCAGCCGCGTCAAATGCTCGAACGCAAAGACCGCCAAAAGCGTCAGCTTCACGATGACGACCGTTTCCGAAAGCCAGAAGCCGTCTTCCTTGGCGAACCAGTACACGAACTGGAGCAAAATCAAGCCGGACAACAGCACCGACAAGCGGTGCGGCCATTCGTCCCACAGCAGACGCTTAAGCCACATTCGTTGCTGCTTCATCCCTTCCGACCTCCCAACAGCCCGGGAAGCTCCGACAGCTGCCTTACGGCATAGCAGGGGATGCCCCGCGCATGCAAATCCTTGACCCAGACTTCTTTGCCGCGGGCGGCGCCGATCCAGAGGTGACAAGGATTCAACTGCTGCTGCTTCAGCCAAGCAAGCACCTGCAGCATCGGTTCGCCGGACATCGGGCTGATCAGCGTCACGAAGCTGCCGGGCACCAGCAGATGCACTTTGGTTTTGAGCACGTGGCGGATGTCATGGGCGCTGTCGGCCTCCACATCGATGAAATGCTGCTGCGCCGCCTGATACAGCGCTTGCCCGGTCTTGGGCTCAAAATAGACGTCGTCTGCGCCTGTGGAGACGAGCCCGAGCGCAAGCCCCCGTTCCGAGCCGTACTGAAACAAGGACGCGGCTACGGATACGGCCAATTCGAACTGCTCGGGGTCCCCGTAGGCTTGCCCTGCCCGGTCGAGAATCAAGTACGTTTTGGGCAGCGATTCGCGCTCGAACTCCTTCGATTTCCAAGTGCCGGTCTTGGCGGTCGCATTCCAGTGAATGCGGGAGAGCCGGTCTCCGTAAATATATTCGCGAACCCCGTTGATCTGCGTCGTCTCCCGGACGGCCCGGGTCGTGGACGAGTGGTGGCTCGTTCCTTTCATCATTTGGTTGTACTGCTGCCATTCCCGGATCGGCACGGTCTGCGGCAGCACGGCGATGCTCTGGGGCAGCTCCAGACCGCCCTTGTGCTCGAACAAGCCGAAGACGTCCTCCGTCACGCATTCCGTCTGTCCGAACGTATAGCGCCCCCGGCGCATCGCCGGGGTCCGGTATTCCCATTCCGCGCGCCGCCGCCAGTCGGGAACGACCGTCGCTTCGAACGTTAGTTCGCGCCCGCTTTTGTGATGCAATCGGTCCTTAATAAACAAATAGGGGATCGGCCATATTCCCGGAATTTGCAGTTGAATCGTTACGCCGAGCGAACTGCCCGCCGGCAGCAGAGAGCCGTAATCGCCGCTGGACAGCGTGCGTGCCCCTTGGGTCCGCTTGATGCCGCTCCACTGCCCCAGCAGCAGATAAACGCTTAAAATCGTCATCATCACGAACAGCATTAAAGCGAGCTTGCCGCCCTGAAACAGCAAGAAGCCGAGACTTCCTGCAAATGCCGTCGCCACCGCCCAAAATTTGCGGCTGAACCTTGGCCGGAACGGAAGCCTGTGAGCGAAGGAAGGTTTCATCATGCTCACTTCTCCCAACGTACCGGCACTTTCACCTGCTGCACGACCGATTGCAGGACGGATTGTACCGTAGCCCCCTCAATCCGGGCTTCGGCCGTCAGCAAAATCCGGTGGCCGAGCACGTACGGCACCAAAAATTTAATATCGTCCGGGATGACATAGTCCCGTTCCTGAATTAGTGCAAGCGCTTTGGAGGCCTGCACGAGCGCAAGCGTCGCCCGCGGGCTGGCGCCGAGATAGATCGAGCCATGCTCGCGCGTCAGACGGGTGACAGCGACCAGATAAGCGGCTACCGCTTCGTCGAGATGCACCTGCTTGACCTGCTTCTGGATCGCCAAAATCTGCTCGCTGTCCACGACCGGCTCCAGCTCTTCGAGCGGATGGACGACGCTTTGCGCCAAAATCATCTTCGTTTCCGTATCCGCATCCGGGTAGCCGAGGCTGAACTTCATCATAAACCGGTCCAGCTGGGCTTCAGGCAAAATGTACGTGCCCTCGAAGTCAATCGGATTTTGCGTTGCCAGCAGTAGAAACGGCTTCGGCAGGTCGTACGTTTCCCCGTCTACCGTCACATGGCGCTCCTCCATCGCTTCGAGCAGTGCCGATTGCGTCTTGGTCGTCGCCCGGTTAATTTCATCCGCCAGCAAAATATGCGTCATAATCGGTCCGGGACGGAAAATAAATACCTCGTCCTTCGGATGATAAATCGAAACCCCCGTAATATCGGTAGGAAGAAGGTCAGGATTGCATTGAATACGACGAAACTGGCCGCGGATCGATTTGGCAAGCGCTTTGATCAGCACCGTCTTGCCGGTGCCGGGCACATCCTCAAGCAGCACATGGCCTCCTGCCAGCATGGCGGTCATCAGCAGTACAATCTCGTCCGTTTTGCCGAGGATGCAGGATGCCAAATTCGCTTGTATGCGCTTCAAGGCTTGAATATCTTCTCGTATCATCGTTTCCATCGTCCGGGCCTCCTCGAAAAGTTATCGTACAAAGTATATACGTAAGAACGGGAAATAAAGTTGTCAAAAATGGCTCCATATGGCGAAAATATCTCCAAATTGCAACAAAATGTAACAAAACCAAATTGGGAAAGGCAAACGTTATTTCCCTATTGTACAGGATACAAAAAACGGCGTATACGTGTAAAACCGATGAAATTGTTTGACAAAATGCAAAAAGCCCCGGAAAATCGCCGGGGCGCGCTCGGACGGGCCGGGTCATGACATAGGTCCGCTCAGCCCTGCGGCCTGAATACGAGCGCCGCAAGAAACGAAAAGATGATGGCCGCCGACACGCCTGCGCTCGTCACCTCGAAGATGCCGGTAATGATGCCGACCACGCCGTGCAATTTAAGCTCGGCCACCGCGCCGTGCACGAGCGAATTGCCGAAGCTTGTAATCGGCACGGTCGCCCCGGCTCCCGCAAATTCGATAAATCGGTCGTACAGGCTCTTATTGCCGATCGGAATGCCGTCGACGATCGCTCCCGCCACGACAAGCGCGCTCATCGTATGCGCCGGCGTCAGCCGCATTACGTCGATCAACAGCTGGCCGATCACGCAGATGGCCCCGCCGACAACAAAAGCCCAAAAAAACTGCATCCAATCCATTGCTAACGCACCTCGCTTTCGATCGCTACCGCATGGGCGATGCAGGGAATGCTTTCTCCTTGCTGGAAGGAAAGCGGGGACAGCAGCGCTCCCGTCGCCACAACCAGCACCCGCTTCAGCTCGCCCTTTTTTATACGTTTCAAGATATGCCCGTAGGTAACGACAGCGGAGCAGGCGCACCCGCTGCCGCCGGCCTGCACGTTCTGATTCTCCCGGTCGTAAACCATCAGGCCGCAGTCTTTGTAAGTCGTTTGGTGAATCGGCACCTTGTGCTTCTCCAGCAGCTCGCAGGCGATCTCATAGCCGACCTTCGCCAAATCGCCGGTCACGATCAAATCGTAGTAGCCCGGCTCCCGCTGAAAATCGCGAAAATGCGCCTGCAGCGTATCGACCGCCGCCGGGGCCATCGCGGCCCCCATGTTGAACGGGTCCTTGATGCCCATGTCGATGACGCGGCCGATCGTCGCCCCCGTCACGACCGGTCCCGGGCCGTGGTTCCCCAAAACGGCGCAAGCCCCGCCCGTTACCGTATACTGCGCGGTCGGCGGCTTCTGCGAGCCGTATTCCGTCGGATAGCGGAATTGCTTCTCCGCCGTGGAGTTATGGCTGCAGGTGCCGGCCATCACATGATGGCCGAAGCCGGAATCCACGATCAGCGATGCGACGGCAAGCCCCTCCATCGAAGTCGAGCAAGCGCCGAAGATGCCGAGATACGGGATTTGCATCGTCCGGACCGCAAAGCTGTTGCTGATGATCTGGTTGAGCAGATCGCCGCCGACATAGAACTGGATATGCTCTTTGGTCAAGCCCGCGTTTTCGATCGCCAGCTTCGCCGCTTCCTCCAGCAGCTTTTTCTCGGCCTTCTCCCAGCTGTCCTGCCCGAGCGTCGTCTCCGCGTGCACGATGTCGAACTCGTTGCCGAGCGGTCCGTTGCCTTCGTCGGGTCCGACGATCGTAGCCGTACCCCGGATGACCGGACGCGTTTTGAATTCCCAGCTTTGGGCTCCTTTCAGCATCTCATTTGACCCCCAATCCGAACAGCCAGTGGATGATGCCGATAATAAAGGCGGATACCGTCCCGTAGACGATAACCGGGCCTGCCAGTTTGAACATGTTGCCTCCGACACCGAGCACGTAGCCTTCGCTTTTATGCTCAAGAGCCGCGGAGCACATCGAATTGGCAAACCCGGTTACGGGAACAGCCGAGCCGGCGCCGGCCCATTGGGCGATTTTGTCGTATACGCCGAAGCAGGTAAGAACGACGGACAGGAAGATCATCACGGCTACCGTCGGGTCTCCGGCCGTTTTATCGGTAAAGCCGAACCAATAAATGAACGCTTGCGACACGCACTGCCCGATCAGACAGATGAGCCCCCCGGCAACAAAAGCGCGAAAGCAGTTTTTGAGCACCGGACGCGCCGGTTCTCTCTTTTTGGCGAACTCCTGGTATTCCTGTTGGGTCCAGGTCAACTTTTTCATTTTGGACTTTGTGCTCATGCTCGCTGTTCCTCCTGACGTTTTTTATGTCTTCAGCAGAGGCTCGATCTGCTTCAAGATGCGGGTGGTTTGCTCCGTGCACCTTTCGTACATGCGCTTCGCGCCCCGGTTCTCGACGGCGAGAGAATACAGCGCCAAATCCGCTTCGCATTTCTTCAGCGTAGCGAGCAGCAGCGGTTTTTGCGCAGGTGCGGGCACTTGGAGCATGTCGTCGTATAAATCGACGGTCAGCTCGCCGAACGAGTCCACCTGGCCGAGAAAGACGTTCTCCAAGGTTACGCCTATTTTCTCCAACTCGGTGAAAAGCCATTCCCGGCTTAATCCGGCCGTGGCCAGCGGCTCGTCCATCAGGCTGCCGTCGATAATGACGGTCTGCGGCTCTCTCTCCGGCCCCGTCTTGATCCCCAGTTGGGCAGGTGTGACCGGCTGGTATTCCTTTTTGAGCAGCACGCTCAGCTCCCCGCTGGCTTCCAGAATGGCAAATTCCACGTCCGCGGTCCGAAAGACGTTTTTGGCCCGGAGCTGCTCGAGCAATTCGTCGGCGGTGTACCGCTCTTTTTTCAAATTATCCTCGAGAATTTTGCCTTCCTTGATGAATACCGTTCCTTTGCCCTCGAACCAGTCCCGCATCCGTTTGCTTTTCAGCGTAAGCAGCCCGAACATGAGCGGGATCGTAAACCAGACGAGAATCGCAACGAAGCCGTGGATGAAAAAAGCGTCAATATCGGTAGACATAAACCCTGCCAAATCGCCGAGCACAATGCCCGTTATGTATTCAAAAAAGGTAAGCTGCGAAATTTGCTTCTTCCCAAGGATGCGGGTTAATAAGAACAAGATGGCAATGGTAAACAACGACCGGATAATAATCTGTACCCATTCGGCCAAAAGTCTCACTCCTTCAGGCGTAGTCAACGCTTCCGTAAACGGGCGGCTTTGACATGTACATTATTTGCCGAAAGAAGAATTGTTATTTGCAGGTAGTTATTGACATTCATTAGCATCCCCTGAATCGCGCACATTATCGTTTGTGGAGGTGAGAATGATGACCGTGGCAAACCAAGTGAAAACGACGCTGGCTTCGCTGAAAAGTGCGCAAGCCAGTCTGGAAACGTTCGCGCTGAGCACGCAAAATCAAGAGGCCAAGACGTTGTTCACAAACTGCGCGCAGCAAACCCAGCAAATCGTTGACCAAGTCAGCGCGCGCGTGCAGCAGCTCGAGAACGAGGAGCCCCAATATAAAGGGTTTTAAGGCATGACGGAAACAGCCCGGTCCGTTTCTTCCAAACGGCTCCCGGGCTGTTTTTTACTGCGCTTTTATTTCCGCGTCCGTGTTCACGTGCGGCGGTTTGCATCAGATCAGCACCATCAAAACGATCAGCAGCAAAATAAACAAGATCAGAATGAGCAGCACGGAAGTGAACAATTCCATCGGCATTCGCCCCTATCCGGAGGTTTGCAATCGTCCCTTTATGTGTATGCCCGGTGAAAATAAATGGCTCGGGCATAAGCCCATCTCTATCCGAAAGTAAAAATAAGTGCTATAATAAACCCATTGTTCACGTGAACATTAATCGATTTTCGGGAGGACTACCGATCATGACGATTGCAACCAAGGAGCAGTTGACCGCCTTTGTGACCGAAAC
Organism: Paenibacillus sp. A3; assembly: GCF_001399685.1. GTDB lineage: Bacteria > Bacillota > Bacilli > Paenibacillales > NBRC-103111 > Paenibacillus_G. Next base: position 6,083 of record NZ_JTHN01000077.1, on the reverse strand, counting down.
GGTGCGCACCACCCCGGTCACCGATATTCATACCCATCTGTTTGCCGAAACGTTCGGCGACCTGCTGCTGTGGGGAGTAGACGAGCTGCTGACGTACCATTATCTGATCGCCGAAACGTTCCGTTTCCGCCCGGATTTGTCTTACGACGCTTTCTGGCAGCTGTCCAAACAGGAGCAGGCCGATTTGATCTGGCAGACGCTGTTTATCGACCATTCGCCCTACAGCGAAGCGTGCCGAGGCGTCGTCACGGTCTTAAACCGGCTCGGCTTCGATCTGGCGAAGCGCGACCTGGAGGAGTACCGCGCGTATTTCCGCAGCGTCAGCGCCAGCGACTACATCGACCGCATTTTGAAGCTGGCGAACGTGAAGACGGTCGTGATGACCAACGATCCGTTCGATGCCTACGAACGCGGGAAATGGGAGTCCGGCGCAAGCCAGGATCCCCGCTTCCTGGCTGCGCTGCGGATCGATCCGCTGCTGAATCTGTGGGACAGCTCCTGGAGCAAGCTCAAGGAGCAGGGCTATGAGGTCAGCGCCGACTTGTCCGGCGGTACGCTCGCCGAAATCCGCCGCTTCCTGAAGGATTGGATTGCCCGGATGAACCCGCTGTATATGGCCGTTTCGCTGCCGAACGATTTTGCGTATCCGGAAGATTCAGCGCGCGTCCGCATCATCGACGAATGTATCGTGCCGGTTGCACGGGAAGAAGGAATACCGTTTGCGATGATGATTGGGGTGAAGCGCAAAGTCAACCCGTCCCTGAAAGATGCGGGCGACAGCCTTGGCAAAAGCGACATCGGCGCGGTAGAGCGAATCGTCAGCAAGTATCAGGACGTGAAGTTTCTGGTCACGATGCTGTCCCGGGAAAATCAGCACGAGCTGGCCGTCACCGCGCGGAAAAACCGCAACCTGCTCGTGTTCGGCTGCTGGTGGTTCCTGAACAACCCGAGTTTGATCGAGGAAATTACGCGGATGCGGCTTGAATTGCTGGGCGGCAGCGTCATTCCGCAGCATTCGGATTGCCGTATTCTGGATCAGCTCTTGTACAAATGGGATCACTCGCGCGCGATTATCGGCAAAGTGCTCTGCGATAAATACGGCGACCTGTTTGACGGCGGCTGGCGGCTGGAGGAAGAGGAGATCCGCCGCGATATCGAGGATCTGCTCGGCGGCGTATTCTGGAAGTTTCTCGGCAAGCCGGACCCTGCAGCCTGATTCCGGTTCTTCGATCATAACAAGAGACGGCCTTCTGCGCAGCGCAGGGCCGTTTTTTTGCGTACGTCAAACAATGTTGGAATCTTTGTTTTTCCCTTTTAACAGATCGCCGGTCCAGCCTTTCCAATGCATCCAAAAGTAAACGGACAAGGTCAACAGGACAATGGCGGATATGGCCAACGCATAGCCGAACGGCAGCTCAAGCTCGGGCATGTGCTTGAAGTTCATCCCCCAGATGGAGCCGAATACGGTAGCCGGGGTGCAGATGACGGAAAATACGGTGAGCGTCTTCATAATTTCGTTGCCCCGGTACGTCGCGATATTATTGTCGATATTCAGCAGGATATCCAGCTCCGTGCGATAGCGGTTCAGCCGGGAATGCAGCCTTTGGAGCAGCAGCTCGTTGTTGTCGTATTCGTGGCAAGGGCTGTCTTCCGCCCATCCTTTGGCGGCTGCGTGAAACTCTTCAAGCGGCTGAACAATGCGGTGCCAGTCCAGCACTTCATACTGAAGATCCATAATTTCATCCAGCACTTTTGAATCGTTGCTGCGCTTCATCCGGCCTTCCAGCTCTTCCAGCTTCCATTCCAGCTCTTCCATCTGTGATAAAAACGTCAGCGCCACTTCTCCGATCAGCATGCAGAACCCTTGCAGCGCCGTCTGGCATCGGTCCATGCAGGAAAACATATGCTTCTCCTGTTCGTCGTCAAACGGGTACAGTCCCTCTTGCAAGGTCAGCAGCTCCGATTCGTCGACTCGGTAAAACATTTTTTGCTGCCCGTTCTCGGGATGCAGCGAATAAACGATAAAGCCCTGCAGCAGCTTCGTAGTTCCCCCGGAGCGAACCCGGGGCATTCCGGTATCCTCACGGGCCGTCATTAATGTCCACGACCATTTGGCGTTAGGAAACCGAACGGTTCGCTGGTCCATAAAGCTTCCTCCATTCCGGCAAACGTTCTTGTCTCCTCCTTAACCTCTTCCCCTGCGGCCTGAAACCGGCGCTTGATTCAGCGGAAATCCGGTACGACAAAAAGCTTCCTGAACCCTAAGGGCTGAATCACCGCAAAAATCCGCGTTTCCATCGGACGGGAAACAGGAAAAAGGACCCCTTGCGGAGTCCTTTCCAACGGTGAATGATTTTGGTATTTGCCTTGAACCTCGCCTAAAGCTCGGGTCTTACCTCATTCACGATCGCAGTACGTGTACTACTCTAACGTGTCTTTGGCACATCCCTCCGCTTCTATCTCGATTCGGAAGCAACTTCCCCGGTATTTCTCGTTGAACTGTTCAACGGAACCACACCTCTCTTTTCACCGTTGATTGTAGCATGTATCATCTGCGACGTGTTTATTCAATCCTTTTAAAAAAAGTTCGGCAAGGCGGTTCAATCCCGTATGATGACCGCCGTACCGAGCGGGATGTGACGGTACAGCCACTCGACGTCTCGATTGTGCATGCGGACGCAGCCCGACGAAGCGCTGCTGCCGATCGAGTACGGCCGGTTCGTTCCGTGAATGCCGTAACGGTACCCTCCCGAACCCGGAACGTTAATTCCCATCCAGCGCGTCCCCAGCGGATTTCGCGGGTCCCCTCCGGGAATTTGCTTCCGTACGTACCACGGCTTCACGATTTTGGTCACAATATGGAATGTCCCTGTCGGCGTCAGGTTCTTCGTCCGTCCCGTCGCAACGGCAAAGCTGTATGCCGCTCTCCCGTTCACGATGACGGTCAGCCGGTTTTCGGATTTATCGATCAACAAATATACGCCTTCTTCCTCCAAACCGGCCGGGGGCGACGTTGCTGCGGAGGGTTCCGGCGCCGCTCCGAATGCGCTTCCTGCCGGCCAGACGCCGACCAAAAGCATCAGGAGAAAAATGGATAATCTCAACATCCATCATCCTTACTCTTTCGTGATGAAGTCACACGCCGTTTTAGTGTGCTCCAACGTGCAAGCCGACTATTCGCCCGTTCAGGCCGTTCTCGGCGTCAGATCCGGCACACGCTAAGCGGACACTCGGCGCAGCCGACCATCGCCTGGAAGAAGGACAGATTTGTGACCACGAATCTTCCGTTTTCCAATTCGATGGCCCCGGCCGCCTTATATTCGCTAAGCATCCGGTTTACTCCCTCCCGGGTCGAACCGATCATGTTCGCCAGATCTGTATGCGTCAATTTGATCGTGATGCGAATTCCCCGTTCATCCATTTCGCCATAAGAGTTAGTCAAACGGATCAAGGTCGAGGCGAGCGCGCCGTTTTTGCCGAACAGCAGCAAATCCCGGAATTTGGACTGCATGAATTGCTGCATCTGACTCATCCATTTAAATAGCTGCAGCGCCATATCGCCGTGTCTCCAGATAAGGACTTCCAAGTCTTTGATCAGAATGACGCCAAGCGACACATCTTCCATCACGATGCCGTCATACCCGTAAGACTGCGGTTCGCAGCTTCCGAACTCGCCGAACAGATCGCCAGGCTGCGCCACTTGCACAATGAACGCTTTGCCGTCCTCCGTCGATTTGCTCAACTTTACCGTACCCTCGTGAACATAGTACAGCCTATCCGCCGTATCCCCTTCCCAAAACAAATAGTCTCCCTCTGCCGCTTGTTTCGGATACATGATCTGCGTAAGCCGTTCCATGTTTTCATCCGACAAAAACTGCGGAATATGATGAGCGGCTTCCGGCGTCGTTCGGTTTGCGTTTCCCATATACACCATCCTTATCCAGGAAATCTCCCGACTCCTTATGATAATGATGGTACCAGATCATTATTAGATAAATGTTAGAATTCATTTAGGCATTTGTTTTTATTTCCGGAACATCCTAGCGATCGTCAATGCAGGCTGCCTTTGCGCAAGCCGGAGGGCGGACAGCCGAACCTTTTCTTGAAGGACCGTTCGAAATGCGTCAGCGTATTAAAACCGGAAGCGTGGCACACTTCCGTCACCGGCAGGTCGCTTGCCGCCAGCAGCGACTTGGCAAACGTCAGACGCAATTCCTGCAGGTAGCTTTGAAACGGAATGCCGCTCAGCTTGCGGAACGTATGGCTGAAATAATTGGGCGTCAGCTTCGCCTGCCGGGCGGCTTCCTCCAGCGTCAGCGCTTCCCGGAAATGATGGTGAACGTACATGAGCGCTTTTTGCATGCCTGGGTGCCCCGACCGTAGAGCCTCCCGAATGCCCGGATCCGACGGCCCGCGGTCCTGCCGGCACTGCCGTGCAAGCCCGACCAGCATACGCGCCAGCGTCGCTTTAATCATCAAGCTTCCTGCCGGCCGCGGATCGTTGAATTCCGCAAGGACGCGGTCAAATTCCGCCTGCATGCCGCTTGCCTCCGCAGCGTCGAGTCTTGCCTGCAGCTTCAGAACCCCGGGAAACAGCAGCTCGCGCAGTTCGTCCGTCAACACTTCCTCCAGAAACACGAGGTTGAGAATTTCCATCGTTTCTCCGGAAACAATCTCGATTTCATGAAAATCAGCTGGCGTCAGCAGAAACATACTGCCGGGTTCCAGCCCGTGCGGCTCTCCGTTCACGATGTTGGTTCCGCGGCCGGACCGGACGAAGCACAGCTCGTAAAATTCATGCCAATGCAGGTCGACGCCTCCGGCAACCGATTGGCGGTAAACATGAAAAGGAGCGTTCGGCGCCACATAGTGTACGCTCCGCAACCGCTCCGGTTGTTTGGGTCCCATGACGGCCCTCCCGCTTTTCATTTTATAGTCCCATTATACAGGAACGAACGGGTTTCCTGCGATGTCTTTGCCGCGCGCCAGCCATATTTTGAAATTCGGATTTTTCTCGGGCAGTACCTTCAATTCCGTGGAAAAATAACGCATCGTGTAGCCGCAGCGGCGGTGCGGGCTCGTATTCGGGGCGGCGCCGTGAATAATCCGCGAATCATGCAGCGAGCATTCGCCCCGTTCCAGCTCGAAGTATACCGCATTCCGGTCGTCGATCTGTTTAATTTGCGTGGAAAACAAGTTCCGTCCGCCGTCCACCGGCTCATACTCGGAAAATCCGTTCCGGTGCGTGCCGGGAATGACCCGCATGCAGCCATTGTCGCGGTTGCTGCGGTCGATGGCCAGCCAGACGGTCACGATTTTGTCATAGCCGCTGAGCCGCCCGTTCCAATACGCCGAATCTTCATGCCACGGCGTCGCCCGGCCGGTGTACGCATCCTTGCATATAAAATGGCTGGACCACAGCCCGATATTCGGACCGATCAGCGGCTCCACCAAGTCCAGCACCTCGTCCGCAAGCAAAAACTTCAGCAGCCGCTCGTCGCGAAAATGCGGCGTGTCCAGCTCGTCGGACAGCTTGCTCCCCTTTTGCGCCAACTGCTCCTCGAATATGGATGTCAGCTCCTCCAGCTTCTCTTTGGAAAACAGCTGCTTATGGTGAAGCAGATAACCGTTCTCGGCATAAAACGAAACCTCGTCCCTGGTTAACAGACTCATGAGTCAACCGCCTCCTGTTTAGCGTTCGGGTATATCCTGACTATAGGGGGTCGAGGACGGGATTGGCTTATCGTTTGTTACGAAGAAATACGCTTATCTTTCGATGGGATCATGGAAATTTTGCAAAAATAAGCATAAAGCCGAAATCGAAGGCCGGGCCAGCGGCGATTCGCTGCGAAGCTTAAGCCTAAGCCCGAGCGTCAGTCTGGTCGAGGCACAGATAAAGAACGGTAGCCGACGGGGATTTACTGGCTGAAGCAGCTATGTTCCGCCTCAAAGTAAACATACTATTATCCTTGAGTTAATTGTCCATGCAAAAAAGGGAGCCACAAAGTGACTCCCGGAGCTTGTATAGAAAGTAGTCAATTGATGGAAATTGAGGTGTACGAGCGGGTGGGGTATCTACTTCC
>NZ_JTHN01000076.1 GCF_001399685.1 Paenibacillus sp. A3 | reverse complement strand
CACTTACGCTGCACTCCCTGAGCGGCCTGCCCAGCGCTTAAGCAAACCAACACGGACACGGTTGCGCCGGACAACAACCGCCACTGCAGCAGCAGTCATCCTCGGAGCAGCGTTCTTCGCTTCCGGCTTTGTGTCCCCGGTTATGGCGGACTCCATCAAAAGTATTCCTTTGATAGGAAGTATTTTCAGCTCTATCCAAGGGGACATCGGACTCCGAAATGCCGGCGATCTCGGGCTTGCTGCCACTGTAAACCGAAACGTTTCCTATGAGGACGTTAAGCTTGAGGTGAGCGAGACGGTTTTCGACGGCAGCCGGGCCGCTTTTCTGGTTCATGTGACGGCTCCCAATTTGAAAAATGGAAAATATGATAACGGAAAAAAGTTGGTAAAACTCAGCAACGCAATTCAAAATGTATTTTTCACAGTAAACGGAAAACGGCAGGGCGATCCGGGTTCCATTCTGAAGGGCGGAGGCTACATGGGTGCGGGAGAAGCACATCCGGACATGCTGATCTTCGAAGAGGTGCTGGATACGTCCGGCGGCGGGACCGTTCCCGATTCTTTCAACGCCGAGGTCACGATTATCCTGGAGGGAATCGACCATGAATTTAAACTGGATGTCCCCTTCCGTAAAACCACGGACAACATAATCAATGTTCATCCGAATGCGGTTGTAACCAAGAACGAGTTTACTTTCTCCGTCACCGACTTGCAGGTGACACCGTTGACGACACGCGTTAACTATTCGATTGCATTGAACAACGTGCAGTCGTTGGAACAGGAGGACGAATACAAAAAATTACGGCGTGTCGGTATAGCCGCTTTCGACGATCAAGGCCGCAAACTGCCTGAACTACACGGGGACGGGGCGTATGAAGGAAACCGGCTGAACTATGACAGACGATACGCCTCAACGTCAGGGACGACCAAATACTTGATTTTGAAGCCATTCGTCATCAAGGATGATTTCACGGAGAATGTAAAGGAAGATCAGTACATCAAGGGATTGGAAACCAAAATCGAGCTGCCCGCTTCCAAATAAATGAGGAAGACAGACTGCCAAGGTCATTCTTTGCAGTCTGTCTTTTCAAATTCGACAATAGGGACGGGGCTCCTTCCAGCCAGCTCGCTGCCGCCTAAGGCTTCATTTCGCTGATATTGAGGATTATTTGATTTTAAGCATATACAGCTCGTGATCCGATTTTTGGACCGACTTGTATCTAGTTTTGGAATAAACGAATACAGTACCGTCATCCGAAAATGCTTGCGGGGTCGTTATGATCGTTCCATAATCAACGGGATTGCGTTTGCTGCCATCCGTACTTGCCACCCACAGCATTCCGTGTTCGGAGGTTTGGGCGGTTGACTCTTGCTGGATGAAAGCCATAACCGACCCGCTTCGATTCAGCCGAAGAGCGGAAACCTTGGAATAAGAAAAACTCAGCAGAGGTTTGAATTCGGTTCCTTGAAAAAACACAGGATTGTTCCTGGCCTCATGAAATTGGTTCGCTCTCACGCGTACACCATGCAGCTGCCCGACACCCTTTTCTCCGTCTACTGACCAAACCGGATTCTCTACGGAAGACGGATGCGTATAAATGTCCTTTTCTTTCAAATCACTCAGCGTGACGTCATATACACGATCTTTCTTCATAATACGCAATGCTTTTGAATCCTCGCTAAACCCTATAAGGTTAAGGTCGCTGCCTTCGGCAATAACCTTGTGCTGGCGGGTACTGAGTTGATAAACCCGGATTTTTCGCCCCTCCGCCGTACTGTAAGCGATTCGGTCGTGGTCTTTCGACCAGACGAGCTCCTTAATGCGTCCGTCTAACGGCTCTGTAGTTAAACTGCGTCTTTCCATATTGTAAATATGCAAAGACTTGAACTCGCCAAAAGCAACGAACCTGTTATCCCAGCTCCAGACGGGCGGAGCATCCTTCGAATAGCCGCCTTCTCCGACTGTCTCCCGGGAACCCTGTTTAGTATCGTAAATGACTAGCTCGCCGTTATACGTATCGCTCGTCAAATAAGTTATATATCTTCCATCGTGAGAGAGCGACGGCATGTGTCCATCACCCAATTTTACGGGCTGCAAGGAGGAATAGCCGCGGACGGCCTCTTCCTTGATCGCCGCTATATCTTTGCCCAGCGTTCCCTTGGTGTCGCTTGCAGCTAAATAAATGACAGCATCGTCTATATTACCTTGACGATATATGGCTTCTCCATACTTCAAAGTATTTTCCTGGTTACCCTCGCGTAAATAATCATCCTCGATTTGTTTAAACGAAATATTCGCATTATGTAAAAGCAAAGGCGGCTCGGAAGTAAACCCTATGTCCGTTTCTTGAGTACTCTGCTTGCCTTCTCTGAAAGGCTTCGGCGGCTCTTGGGCTTGGTTATCCGGTAAAGCCGCTTGCTCAGGCCCATATGCTTGCTGTGCCTGTTGCGGTTTCACGGCCTCTCCAGCAGCGCTTGTTGTCTGTTGCGATGGTTCAGATTCAACCGCTTTCGGCTTTGCATCGCTCTTTGGTAAAGCTTCCTTTTGTTCCGCGGACTGATCTTGATTAGATGCATATTTTTCCACGGGTTTCTCATCCGCAACTGATGGCTGCACAGCTCGACAAGAGCAGACCGTGATCGAAATCAAAATGATGAACAAATAAATCAGCGGCTTATCCATCCGTCCGACTCCCCCCATTTATTTGGAAACCCCTGATAAGGAAACTTGATAAATCTCAAATTTTCTGGGATAACCGTCTAATCTCGTTTCTTTGGTATACACGAGCAAGGAGACATCGTCAGAAAAAGAATGCATGGTTGTGCTGATATATCCGTAATCGACCGGGATACGCTTTTTACCTTCGGTTTCTGCCAGCCACAAGGTCGAAAAAGGAACATCATTACTTATGCTCGATCCCTCCGAAGGCATGGTTGCACTTTGGTTAAAGGCGATCCAGCGGCCATTGTCTGTTATTCTTAAGCTTTCGCGTAAACTGTAGGAATAATCAAATGTCATGAGCGTGTTTACCGATCGAAAATTAAAATATTGCGGATTTCTGCCAAAGCTCGTCCCATGATCAAAATTCATTTCGCTAAATCCGGCGCCTTGGCTCAAATCTGACGTCAGAGTGAGGCTGCTCAGGCCCACAAGGAATCGTTCCAACCAATGTTTCCTTCTTGTCCTGCACGGCAACGTCAAACACCCGGCCATCCCTCCGGATTTGCCGAAATATTTGGGGCGTATCCTCAAAAGGCTTCAGATAGCCGCCAAGGCTCCCCTCAAGCTGAATATGACTTCGGGTACTTATATCAAACAACTGGGGCACGTAGCTCTCCTTCTTTTTATCATAGGTTCCCACAAGTATTTTTTGGCTGTTTGCCGACCAAAGAATAAAGTGGTCCAAGAAAGAATCGAACTTTTCTTCCCAGATTTCATTTTTCGGCAAGTCATAAACAAATAAACTGCTGCCGTTGATATAAGCCAGCTGCCGATTGTCATGGCTCCACCTCCATTCCGGAAAAAGCGAATCACTTATGCTCGACACCCGCTTCGATTTATCAGCTTTAAGATCGTAAATCATCAATCCTCCACTCTCGTAGTAAGCGATATACTTACCGTCATATGAGAGAACGGCATTTTTGCCATCAACCAGCTTGCGTGGCTCAACCTTCGCACTGCCGGTTCCCAAATCGTTCATAAGTTGAGGGAGCCGGCTGCTCTCCTTCCCCCGCTCCATCGCCCGATGAATGTAATGAGTCGCGTCGTAAATCAATCCGTTGTCATACATGGCTTCTCCATATCTCAACAAATTTTCGCCACTGAACTCCAGCTTTAATATTCGTTCCGCTTCCTTCAGGCTTGCCCCCTTGACACCTGAGAGTTGCTGCCTATCGGGAGGAGAGGAGTCAGGCTTATCCCGTTCGCTTCCAAGGGTACTGCCACTGCTGCTCGGGTCCTCATTCTTCGGCTGGATCACATCTCCATTGGATGGAGACGGGGAACTGGAATTGGCATTGGATACTACGGGATCAGGTGCCGCCGGTGGAACCGAGGTCGGACTCGGTGCCGTCCCCGCATCCTTTGGGGCATTCGACTTTTCACTTTCGGTTTTTTCAACAGCGGATTGGGCGGGCAACCCGTTATTATTTATCCGAATCGTCGTATCTGTGGAGCATCCCACTAACAGTATGCCTGCCAACACTCCGGGCAAAATATTCCTGCTTGTCCTAATCATCCTAACATCCTTTCCTGCTGCTAACTGCCCACATTTACTGGGTATCTTTTAATATTTCGGTAAAAATAGATAGAGAATTTACCCTTATTTCCATCACCGAGCATACAAGGGCAGATTGTCATAATTGATGAGAATATCCGCTAAGTGTGGAATGTATATTTATGCGTTTCAAACATGCTGTTTTTGGAGCCGGAAGTACAAAAAGTGCTTGCCTTTGACTTATCAGAAAGCCAATGGCAAGCACTTTTTTTATGCGATATAGAAATATACAGTAGGTAAATTAAGACCTTGTCTCGAGCATTGAAAATCGTTCCGCCCGCAGCGCACTGGCAGCCCCAAGCAGGCTTTCACGTGAAGCCCATGACTGCACAATCGAATTGTTATCTATAATCTACAGGGACAACAGCCTCTAGAAGCTGCTTCTCCAGCTCTTCCCTGTACTGCCGTGTCTCTTCTTCGCTCCAATGCAAATACTGCTCCATAAATGCAATAACCGGCGTCTTGAATTCATGCACCCATGAGATATTAAAGAGCAGCGCGCCCGTACGCCGGTTAAAGAAATCGATCGGTTTCACCATCATTTCCTCTTCAATAGAGTAGACAATCATGGCCAGCACGTCTAAAGGAAGCCCGAAGTCCGAACCGTTCTTTCCATGGGTAGAAGCCAGCTCGTACAAACGATCAATATTCGAGCCGTATTTTCGAACAAGCTTCTCCGCTTGCTCTTTGCTGAACCCCCACTTTATGCCCTCCGCCGTTTTCCGCTCGATAAAGGTTGGGAATCGATCCGGTCCGCCTACATGTCCGCCGGAGATCGGCATGGTTTTGGTGACGCAGGGGGTAAATCGGGCTACTCCTTCCTTCTTGAACAAATCGTTCAAAAGATCGACGACCATTTCCGCCATTTTGCGATAACCGGTGAGCTTGCCTCCCGCAATGGTAATTAATCCGGACTCCGACTGCCAGATTTCATCCTTGCGGGATATTTCCGACGCCGTTTTACCTTCTTCAAAGATAAGCGGGCGAAGTCCCGTCCAACTGGATTCAATATCCTGAGTGCCAAGGTTCAATGTGGGAAACATATAATTAACGGCATTAATGATATAGTTGCGGTCTTCTGAAGACATTCTCGGATGAGCGATATCTCCCTCGAAGACAGTATCCGTGGTGCCTACATACACCTTACCGTCCCGTGGAATAGCGAATACCATCCGCCCGTCCGGCGTATCGAAATAGACGGCTTGCCGCAGCGGAAACCGGGATTGGTCGATCACCAAATGTACTCCTTTGGTCAGCTGCAAATGCTTCTTGGTTTTCGATTGATCCATCTCCCGAAGCGTATCTACCCAAGGCCCGGCGGCATTCACGATTTTGCGGGCAAAGATCTCATACAATGCTCCATGAATCGTATCCCTGACTTTCACTCCAACAACTTTGCCGTTTTGATAAATAAACTGCTCCACCTTGGCATAGTTTACGGGCTTCGCTCCACGCGCGAACGCTTCTTTCATCACCTCGATGGTGAGGCGGGCGTCATCGGTACGATACTCGACGTAGACGCCGCTTCCCTTTAGCCCTTCGCGCTTGACGAGCGGCTCACGCCGTATCGTTTCCTGAACGCCGAGCATTTTCCGCCGCTCGCTCCGCTTCACTCCCGCCAAAAAATCATAGAGCCTCAGTCCCAGAGAAGTACTGAACTTTCCGAACGTACCGCCTTGATGGAACGGAAGCAGCATCCATTCCGGAGTGGTCACATGAGGGCCATTCTCATACACAACCGCGCGTTCTTTCCCGACTTCGGCGACCATTTTCACCTCAAGCTGCTTCAAATAACGCAGCCCTCCATGAACCAGCTTGGTGGATCGGCTGGAGGTTCCCGCTGCGAAATCCTGCATTTCCACCAGCACCGTGTTCATGCCCCTGGTCGTCGCATCAAGCAGAATACCGGCCCCGGTAATCCCGCCCCCGATGACAAGGACATCGAACGTTTGCTTGGGTAAGGCTTGTAATATTTCTGTCCTTCTGTTACTTGAAAAGGCTTCCCCCATATTGCATCCCTCCTTCGATGATCACGAGTTAAATGGAAATCAGGTCTTTTATATCGAAGTTAACTGCAATTTCATAATCGGCTTGGCTGTTGTCGTACTTGATTTTTGCCGTTTTAAGCTCCAGATCGTAGTACCAGCCTTCTTCCTTCGCTTTCCACTCGGCGGGATCGAGAAACATCGGAAGCTTTCTGCCCTGCAGCATCACTCGAACCGGAGCAATTTGGTTACATACCAAATCAATGACGATTCGTTTCACTGTGCTGGCGTAAGCTCCGTCTTTCTTGAAAGAAATAACGGTGTTTCCATCCGTTTCGACGTTGATCGTTGTTTTCAGATAGTCGCCGTTCTTGTAATTGTTCGTTACCCCGTCGTCCTCATATAGAACGAAGCTTGCGTTCTCGGACGGCTCGATCAGCAAATGCAGCTCTTCTATACGGTCGTTATGAATGTTCTGCAAATACGGCGCGAGCGGAATAACAGCTCCGCTGCGGATAAACATCGGAATCGAATCTAAGGAAACCTTAAGCCGGATCGTCTGTCCCCCTGCATAACGCTCTCTTGTATGCCAGTCAACCCATTCGCTGCCTTCCGGCAGGTACACCGTTCGCGTTTCCGCCCCTTTTTCCAGAACATTGGCGACCAGTATCGACCTTCCCAGCATGAAATCGAAGCTTTCCTCCCAAGTGGCGGGGTCATGCTGAAATTCATACACCATCGGCCGCATGACCGGAGAGCCCAGGACGGAAGCTTCGTACAGTAAAGAGTAGAAATAAGGGATCAAACGGTAACGAAGCTGAATCGCCTCCCGGATATATGGAGTATACGAAGGATACATCCACGGCTCGGTGACGGTATTGTCGGTGTTGCAGGAATGGATGGAGAATCTCGGTTGGAAAATCCCGTTCTGTACCCAACGGACGAACAGCTCCGGTTCCGGGGCAGGGCCGAAGAAGCCGCCGATATCGCAGCCCTGGTTCGCTACACCGGACAGTCCCATTCCTAAAATAACAGGAATATTGAATTTTAAGCTGTGCCAGCTCGTGTTGTTGTCTCCGGCCCAGGTTTGGGCATAACGCTGAATGCCGGCAAATCCGGCGCGGTTGACAATATAAGGTCTTGTATTCGGCGCAGCTTCGGCGATCGCTTCCTTGGCCGCTTGAGCCATAAGATTGGGAAGAAGCGGACGCAAGGCGCTGATTTCTTTCTTGCCGCCTTCAAACTCGCACAACGCATCCGGATTGTTAATTTCATATTCGTTATTGTCGTTCCAGATGGAAGTGACCCCCAAGTTAATAAACGATGCTTTCAACTGGTCCTTCCATAATTGTCTGCCTTTCGGGTTGGTGAAGTCGACGAAAGAAGCTTGTCCTCCCCAATAACGGTCGGTTTGGGGTTTGTCCCCCTTATCGTCTTTTATATAGGCACCCGCTTCGTCAAGTTGTTTATATAACGGGTGAGTAAGCAGCATACCCGGCTTTATATTAGGGGCCAATGCCGCCCCCTTGCTTCGCATTTGTTCGATAAAGCTTTGCGGATGAGGGAATCGTTGATTATTCCAGTTAAAGACATACCTTTTCCCGTCTTCGCCAGTGGTGTAGCCTGAAGACATGAAGAATCCGTCGCAGGGAATTCCTTCCGCCTTGCATCTGTCCAGAAAGTTCAAAATCGCTTGATCCGAATCCCGGTCCAGTTCGGTATAGTACATGGTGGAGCCCATATATCCAAGCGAGTATTGCGCCGGCAAAATCGTTTTGCCCGTTAGATCCGTGTAGTGGCGGACGACATCCTTTATTTGCGGACCGTACATGAAGAAGAGATCCAATTCCCCGCCGTCCGCGCAAAAATAACTATACTTGTTCCAGTAGCCGCTGCGTTCGCATCCCATATCAAAAGTGGATTCATGGCTGTTATGATAGAACAAACCCGTTGCAGCCTGCGTCTTTCCGTTAAATTTAATATAGAACGGGATGTGCTTATACAGCGGATCCGTATGTTCCGAATCGTAACCGATCGTATCCACATTATGCATCCGCAGCCTTCTCTTCTTTTTATTCAAATGCCCGCTTTTCTCACCGAAGCCGTAGTAATGGTCTTCATCCGTCAGGTTTGAATAATGGTACAATCGGCCGTGCTTATCTTTCACATAGGGGCGCTCTTTCAAATCCTCATGGAGCATACGGCCTTCCGCATCCGTAATTTCAATGGCAAAAGGCTCCCGGTGTATCATCAGCCGTAATTGATTCGTGCGGAGCAGCAAGCGGGTACCCAAATCTTCATACCGAGCCGGGAGAGCCTCCACTCTCCTGCGATCCTCGACCATCCCATCCATCTTGTCATCCCATGCGGTCATGGTCAGCGTATACGAAGCTTCTTCGGCAAACTGTTCGTCGAACGTGCAGCGGATTCGGATCACATAATCATTCATCAGATAGATGCGATACTTGGCTTCATCGGTCATGAGGTCCAAATAATGATGCCCTTCCACGGCCTGCAATAACTTACTGCTTACTCTCATGATTTACCTCCACATTCCTATCCGTTATTTAAAAGCCCTCGTTGCATGAACGGCTTTTTTCCATCCGTAGTACAAGTTACGACGCTTGGCATCGTCCATATTCGGCATGAAGGTTTTATCTCGTTTCCATTGTTTCACGATGTCCGACTGATCGGCCCAATACCCTACGGCCAGTCCGGCCAAATAGGCCGCACCCAAAGCTGTGGTTTCATTAATTACCGGGCGGTCGACAGGCACATTCAGGATATCGCTCTGGAACTGCATCAATAAATTGTTTTTTACCGCTCCGCCATCCACACGCAGCGAATGCAAAGTAATCCCCGATTCCTCTTCCATCACGGCGAGTACGTCCTTGGTTTGATAAGCGAGAGCTTCCAGGGTTGCGCGTATGAAATGCTCTTTGGTGGTTCCGCGGGTAACTCCGAATACCGCTCCCCTGGCATCGCTGTCCCAATAAGGGGTTCCGAGCCCGACGAGCGCCGGTACCACGTACACCCCTTCGGCAGATTCCACACGTGAAGCAAACGCTTCGCTTTCCTCGGCGCTCTTGATCATCCTAAGCCCGTCGCGCAGCCATTGGATCGCGGAGCCCGCCACAAAGATGCTGCCCTCCAGTGCGTATTCCACCCGGCCGCCTATGCCCCAGGCAATGGTCGTGAGCAGCCCGTGTTTCGAGTACACCGCTTTACTGCCGGTATTCATCAGCATGAAGCATCCGGTTCCATAGGTGTTTTTGGCCGCTCCTTCCTCAAAGCACGCTTGTCCGAATAACGCGGCCTGTTGGTCGCCGGCCGTCCCTGCAATCGCAATCTCCCCGCCAACGATTTCCTTATCCGTTACGCCGTAGATGCAGGAGGAGGGCCTGACCTCGGGAAGCATCGATTCCGGAATGTTTAACCGTTTCAGCAGCTCTGTATCCCACTTCAATTCCCGGATATTAAACATCATCGTACGGGAAGCGTTGGAGTAATCCGTCACATGAACCTTGCCTCCGGTCAATTTCCAAATCAGCCAAGTATCGACGGTACCGAACAATAATTCTCCCCGCTCCGCACGCGCTCTGGCGCCGGGTACCTCGTCAAGAATCCAGGCTGCTTTAGTCGCCGAGAAATACGCGTCGATCAGGAGGCCGGTTTTCTCATGGACCAGGTCCTGCCATCCCTGGGATTTTAACCGCTCGCAGATTGGAGTGGTTTGCCTGGATTGCCATACTATAGCGTTGTAGATCGGCTTTCCAGTCATTTTGTCCCAGACGATCGTCGTTTCACGCTGGTTGGCAATACCGATTGCCGCCACTTGACTCGGTCCGATACCTGCTTTAGACAAGCACAATGAAATGACAGAAACGACCGATTCCCAAATTTCTTCCGCATCCTGCTCAACCCAACCGGGCTGCGGGTAATACTGGGTGAACTCCTTTTGCACTGCTGAAACAATCCGGCTGTCATGGTTGAACAATATCGCTCTTGAACTGGTGGTTCCTTGATCTAATGACAATATGAAGCGTTCCATCCCCAAACTCCCCTAAAAAATCCCTTCACCGGCAGAGACAACCAGCCCCTGTGGTGGAAGGGAATTAGATTTTTGCAATTATTTCATCCCGGATGTCACCATACCGCTGACGAATTGACGCTGGAATATGACGAAAACCACAAGCACCGGAATCATCGTAATGACGGACATGGCAAGCAAGCTGCCCCAATCAACGTTAAATTCTCCTATAAAGTTGGACAAGGCCAATTGAATCGTATATAAAGACGGATCGCTAATTCCGATAAGAGGCCACAAGAAATCGTCCCATCGCCACATGAAGGAGAAAATCGCAAGCACCGCCAAGATCGGCTTGCAGATCGGCAGAATGATTTGCGAATAAATCCGCCATTCCGATGCCCCGTCCATCCGGGCTGCCTCAAGCAGTTCATCCGGTACGGTAAGCAAATACTGCCTGATCAAGAAAACGCCTGTCGGCGTGGCCGCCGGCGGAATGATAAGAGCCAGCAGGCTGTTGAACAATCCGAGGAAGCTGAGCACCTTAAAGATCGGGATCATAATGACCTCAAGAGGGATCATCAAGGTAGACACGAACCCGACGAGCAGCACCGCGGCCCCTCTGAATTTATATTTAGCCAGCGCGAACCCTGCCATCGAGTTGATCAGCAGCAGCAGAATCGTTGAGCTGACCGTGACGATAGTGCTGTTGATGAAGTATCGTCCGAAGTTGCCTTTCTGAAAGGCAGCCGTAAAGTGCTCGAAAGTCGTCGGCTCCGGCCAAAATCTCGGGGGAAAGCTGTACAAATCATTGTTCGTCTTGAAGGACGAGATGACAATCCAAAGCACTGGAAATAACCACATGGCAGCCATTACAATAAGAAGAATATACAAGACGGCTTTGGCGGATGCCTTCAATTCCACGCTAATCGGAGCCTCCCTTTGACAGTTTGAACTGCAGAGCGGTAAACAGCGAAATAAGAACAAACAATAACACGGACATTGCGCTGGCCATGCCCAACTCCTGCTTGGCAAACCCGGTTTCGTATATATATTGCACAATATAAGTGGTATCTTTGCCCGGTCCGCCCCCCGTGAGCGCAAACAGTAACGGATACGCCTTAAACGCCTCGATCAGCGTCAGCATTACGACAAGTACGGTCGTAGGCTTGAGCAGCGGAAGCGTAATGCTCCAGAATACCCGAGGCTTGGATGCCCCGTCCAATCTGGCCGCCTCATAATAATCATTCGGTATGGCCTGCAAGCCGGCCATGAAAATGACCATATAAAATCCAAGACGCGACCAAACCGTTGCGATCACCACCGATACATTCGCGAAAAAAGAATCCGATAAAAAATGGAGCGGTTCCAGGCCGAACATCGTCATAAAGTAATTCAAAACACCGAAATCGCCGAAAATCCACTTCCACGTCAAACCAACAATGATATACGAAATCATCGTAGGCCAATAAAATATGGAGCGAAATAGTCCTTTAAGCCGGATTTGCTGGATCAGCATCATCGCTACGGCGAGGGATAGGCAGTAAATCGAAGGTACTACAATGAGTGCATACAGGGCGGTTTTTCCCAGTGCGCTCCAAAATTCGTTGTTCGAAAAGATCTCTTTGTAATTGTCAAAGCCTATAAACTCCATCGGATTCAATCCGTCATATTCGTGGAAAGAATAAACGAATCCGATTACCATGGGAATCACGATAAAAGTGGTAAAAATCAACAAGTTAGGCAGTACAAACAAATAAGGAATCCATTTTTTAGATTGTCCCGGCTTCCTTATTGTCTTTACGGCAGAGGTTTGTACAGACATCAGGCTTACTCCTTTCCCTTCAACCGTACCGATGCATGGATTATTTCTTCTCTTCGCCGATGGCTTTATCAATTAATCCCGCAACTTTATCTAAGCCTGCTTGTCCCGTTATTTTTCCAACAATAATTTCCGAAATCGTCTTCTTCAACTCATTGCTGAATTTGGGCACAATCGTTTGCTTGGACCAATCCTCAGCTGCTGCCGGAACGGTGTTGTTCAGTTCGTTCGAGAAAACTTCCATCATCTCTTTACCGAAAGCATAGTCCAGCTTCGCGTTGTCTTTGCGCGGGCTCAGGAACAATGCCTCTTGGGTATATTTCGCATTTACTTCTTTCGTGGTGATATAGTTAATGAAATCGGTTGCTTCCTTCTCCACGCCGGAATTTTTGAATGCCATCGCGAATTTGCCGCCCGGTACCGAGGAACGCTGTTTGGCTTTCGGCATGTACGTTACGCCCCATTCGAAGTTCGAAATATCTTTATAATTGCTAATCATCCAATTTCCTGCCAAATGTGCGGCGACCGTCCCGCTGCGGAACAAGTTATTCGGGTTTTCCCCGCCAAGCCATACGGATGTTGGAGCGATGCCGTCGGTATGCAGCTTTTTGAAATATTCAACCGCCTGTACACCCGCTTCATTATTGATTGTGGCTTTTGCTCCATCCGGGCTCATGAGACTGCCTCCGAATTGGTACAGAATAGTCGACCACCGTTGCGGCGTAAAATCCCACACTAGACCGTATTTAGCCCCGCCTTTTTCCATTACCTGCTTCAAGGCGGCGGAGAACTCATCCCACGTCCAGACATTGTCGGGAGATGACGGCACCTTCACTCCGGCTTTATCAAACAAGGTTTTATTGTAAATCAATCCGTTAGCCGTAACATCCATAGGAGCGGCTACCGCTTTATTATTCACCACATAGAAGGGTTTAAGGGAATCGATGAACTGTCCGGTATACTTCTCCAATCCGCCGTTGCTCTCACTTAAGTCCACCGCCTGTTTGGCAAATCCGCCAAGCTCCGTCGTACTGATTCGGGCCAATGCCGGAGGCTCTCCGCCTGCGATCATCGTTTTCAATTTCGTCGATAGATCTTTATAAGGGACTTCGATCATATTTACTTTGACATTCGTATTTTTAGCTTCGTAATCTTTGATAATATCTTTCATGATTGCGCCTTCATTTCCATCTGAAAACCAGACAAAGTCCAGCTTTACGTTTTTACCGCCGGCTTCCGCTTCTCCACCCGATTCCTTCTTGGCGCAAGCAGCACTCGTAAGCGTCAACAGAACCATGACCATGCCAATAGATATCGCTTTCATTTTCTTATTCATCGCTTCTACCCCTTTTCTTCGTCTGGATAATTGAATCATTTGCTCTCTGCGGCTCAAAGCATTATGCGCCAAAGTCTTTTTTACGGTAATTCTGCGGTGACACTCCGGCGTACTTCTTGAAAGAGCGGCTGAAATGAACCGCCGTGTTGAACCCGAGTTTTTCTGATATTAATCCGACCGGCTCATCGGTCGTTCGAAGCATTTTTTTGGCTTCCTCGATCCTTTTACCGATGATATAGTTGTTAATCGTATATCCCGTAACCTCTTTAAAACAGTGACAAATATAATATTTGTTCAAATGCAGAGCCCCCGACAATTCCTGAAGCGAGAAATTCTCCGTAAAATGCTGATTTACATATTGCAAAATGCGGCGAACATTCTCCTGGCTGTGCGATGGCTGTACGGCAGGCGCAATTTCATGCAAACGCTTGGCCTTGCGATAAATTGCAACCAACAATTGAACCAAAAGCGCTTTCAAAATCAGTTCGTATCCGAACGACTCCCGTTCGTTTTCCCGGTGCAGTGCCCGGAAATACGCTTCTACATCTTTGCGCTCTTCCAGTGACCAACGAATTAACCTTCCGCTGGGCGATTCAAACAAAGACATTAGCTTTTCAAACATCTCTCCCGACATCTGCTCTTGCAAAAAAGACTCCGTAAAATTTACATAGCTGCGGACATAGGGAACATCTTTCGACGGATTAACCCTATGAATGGTGCTTCCCCGAAATAGAAGCATATCTCCTGGAGATAGATCGTATATATTATCTCCGATAATATAATTCGCATCCCCGCGTATGAAATAATAAACTTCGAGTCCTTCATGGGTATGAACAGGCCAGTTGTACTGCCAGTCATCTGCGTCCGCCCTTACATACATCCCTAATTTTCGAAGAGCCAGATTCGTGGGCGTATGAATTACCAATAGGGGCCTCCTTTCAACACCAAGCATAACTACTGTGATGTTTTTCACTCAAAATATAACATACTCAAATTGTGCCCACTTAACATATATTGCTCTTAATTTGATATGAATTGTTGAAAACGAACGATACGGTCTTCCAAAAGAATGTTCAAAAATACCGAAAGCCCGGAGTTGTTCATCCACAAACGGATAATCGATCGTCCTTTATAGCTGTTGTATTTATGCATACAATTCGACAACGATCGACAATTTTCTAACCAGGTCATAATACTATATCATTTTGACGATGGTTTTTACAAAGTCGATCGGAGTAATCTCGTTTCCTTCCTTATCGGTCCCGATCGGATCGTGCAGGATACGTCCTTGTGCGTTTTTTCAGCGACCGAAGATGCATCGGAATTTCATTCTCGATGCACCGCGCCGCGAACGTGGCAAGCTTGGTCCCTTTATCTTGCAATCAACGAGTAAGGGACGGCGTAGCGGCCCCGAAGTGCAAGTACATCAATAGCGTAAAGAAAAAAAAGTTAGAGCGAGCGCTCATGACTGCTATCTCCCAAAACGTTAAAAAGATCGCCAGCCACCTGGCCAAGCTGACCGGATAGGGCGATCTACTTCTTTAATGAGTCTCCAGGAACATCTCGTCATCGTTACTTTCTTAATATATGGGATTACATTAGAAGGCAATTCAGTAAGGTCAAACCATTTTAACTCATCACACTAACTAGGCGCCATATTCGCTAGTTCTCCGTTCAATGATCGGCACACCGCATCCGCTGGACCGAACGACTCGACGTCGCAGCCGGAAATGCACACCGTCCCCCATCCGGCAGCATCGTCGTCAGTATATGGGGTCGTCGTCTTGTCGGTGCCGTTCGGCCCGAGGAGCGGGAACAATTCCCCGTGCCAAATCCCCAGATCTACTTTGCACACCACCTCATGCAGGATAGAATTGCCTTTTCTTTCTCTAATACTTCATAGTACGTCCAAACCCCAGATCTATCAGACATCGATTGCCAATTCATTAGTTGGTTTAATGAAATGACCCAACTTATTTTTTCAGCATTTCGAATAAGTGAATTTGCTATTATCAATAATTCAACTTTTGAATGATATTCATTTATTGAATTAAAAAATTGGTCCAAGTAGGATTTAGAATACTTCATAGAATCACCCGATCATAATGTAACGAACTAAATAAGTTATTCGTGAATGGATTAAACTATCCTGCCAGTTACTTGAATGAACAAAAAGAGGAGCTGCCGCGTTACAAGCTCCTTCGCCAATTATTCCAGGTAATTTTTCTTAATTTGCATCTACTTTCCATCTCTTATGTAGCTTCCGAATATAACAGATTTGACCAATGTGATATGCATTATGAGTTGACACATTTCCGAGTATCTCCCACCACTTGGCAGCCATTGGGAAACCATTCACATCACTTTCGACTTTTTCTTCAGTAAGTAGACCTTGCCATTTTAAGAGCACCTCTAATAATCGTTCCTTTAAATCAGTGAAATCTTGATCTTTGGGAACTATAAAACTTTTATTATTATTTCCTATGGAAGGCACAGCATTGACATGAGATTTTTGGTACCTAGTTTGCCAAGTCTCATTCCAATAAAGTAAATGCTGCACAATTTCAGCGATACTATTACTATCTTCATTAGGTTTCCAAAACGCTACTTCCTCTGATAAATTTTCAACTGCGTCTGAGAATGGTAGGTACCAACTAGGGTCATTAGCATTTGCTAGTAACTGACCGGATAAAATATCTTTTACATGAAACATACTATCGACACTCCTTCTTATTGATATGCGGCGGGCTGTTAATGTTCATGTTCAGCTAACGTACCCGTTAGCGTAATGAACTCTGTCAAATGCTCCGACGCGTGAACATTGTGTTATCTGAAGGACACGGCTTCTATGAAACACCAACACTTCTTTTATTTAACTTCTTAAAAGCAGAGTATTCACGATTTGATCTAATAAAATTTAATATCAAATTGGCGCATTCGTTTGGTCTTAAGGTTTCAGTATTTAGTTCAATGTCATACTCATTAAGGCGATAAACTATATCATACTGTGCGATTGCTAATCCACTCTGTCTATCTTCCCTTAGTTTTTCTCTTCTAATAAGTTCCTCTTTCGAGCAAGTTACTCCAACAAATAGTACAGGACGATCGATTAATAAACCTAGACAAGTATTAAACCGCTCTTCATTATCATTTACTGTATCTACAACTACATTGATCCCCTTTTCCGACATAAATTTAACTGTTGAATAAAATAAAGTAACTAATGAATCAAGAATTATTTGGACCGAAACTTCCACATCTTCTCCATCGGCTGATTTTGAACATTTAGTGTTAATAAAATCAATGTAGTCATGAAACAATCCATGAAAAAAATCATCAATTGATAAATGACGAAATGAGATTTCATTTTGATTTAATAGTTCTGTCGATATGGAAGTCTTCCCGGAACTTGAAGTTCCATTTAGAAAAACTATTATCCCTTGCTTCAATTTAATCACCTCTTCAAAAAATAATCATTGCGTATCTTTCAGATAACGTCTTTTTTTGCGAACATAGTAAAATTCGTCATGTCTAAGGTATTCGTGTAGTGATTAAGTAATCCTGCCCGTTAGTTGAGCGATATCGTCAGTCTATAACTTTATTATTCCAGTCTATAACATTATTATCTAGTCTAAAACTTTATTACTTGAAGACAGCAACGTCCGTGCTCTGCGAGACACACCCGGCCATGTTCCAGCAGGAGTCGCTTTTCCTGTCTTTCTGCCTCAGAATTGTTGTAGTATACACACGCTACTGCAAAACCAAAGTACCACTAGTAGTTAGAGCTCCTAAAACCAGAATTCCTAATTGCTCACTTTTTTTGAACCACTATAAGAGGGCAATTTGTCTCTATTCTTTAGAATTTTTTAAACGACCGAGTCGGAGCAGAGTCGGAACCGAGTGATTGCAGAGAAATCGCAGATAAAGTCCCGAACATTAGAAGCAAAAAACGTTGTATCGTATTTATTGTGGTGAAGAAGGGGAATCGAATGCGCCGCCGCCGCGGGGCAGCGCGCGATTCCCTTTTCTATGAAAAAAATTAAAGGTGAATAGGCCGAATGCACATCAGGGTGAAATTGAATAACGTTTGCCGTTGAGTTGTTTGGAGGTGCTGTACTGGTATTTCGTACTCTTGTTCATTCCACTACCGCTCCATATTCTCTCACCTCTCTTAATTTATAGAGGGGAAAAATCTAAAAACTTAACAACTTATCTACAGACTTTTCACATTCCCAAAAAAGGAGGTGTTATATCTATGAAAAAAATTAGCAACGAAATCAAGAAGTTCATTAGCTCGTGAAAGAAATTAATCAAATTTCTCAAGAAACCATCTATATAAGTTGAACTAAAGATTATAACCTTACAAGAAGGCTGCCTATGACCTTCTGAGGGTTTGCATTTAATCGTTTCATGAATTTTGAAACGTGCAAGCGAATCAGGTAAAACTTTTTAAAGTATATAAGTTGAACTTTTAACATTCATAGCCGCGAGAATCGGGTAATGGTTTAGAAAAGGACCAGCCCGGAGGCGATAATCATGAATCGACGTGATGAAATTGAGAATCTGAATGAAGCCATGAGAGAAGCATCCAACAAACGCTTATACGAACGTTATTTGGCTGTTCGGCTTTATTTAGAGGGACATACGTTCACGGAAATAGGTACGCTCCTTAATCGTGCTTATCAAACCATTAGTCGATATTGGACTACCTACAGGAAAAACGGACTCGAAGGACTAGAACTTGATCATTCTCCTGGCAAACCAGTAAAGCTAACGGATGAGCAATTGGATGAACTTGCGAACACCGTTGAAAAAAAGCAACCGGCTGATCTTCATGATTCTCGATAACAGCCGCATCCATCATGCCTCCAAACTCAAGCTGTTTCTTGACAAGCATAAACGGCTACACTTAGTGTTCCTTCCAAAATATAGCCCTAAGCTAAATCTGACGGAAGGCCTGTGGAAGTGGGTTCGCCAGGATGTCATTAATAACGTCTACTTTAAAAAGTTTTACCTGATTCGCTTGCATGTTTCAAAATTCATGAAACGATTAAATGCAAACCCTCAGAAGGTCATAGACCGCCTTCTTGTAAGGTTATAATCTTTAGTTCAACTTATATAATGTATAAAGTATTGATTGTTTGGGCATAACGATTAGTAGAATTACAACCGTTGCACGAACATCGTATCGTCTAAAAGTAATGGACAAGAGTTCCCCGCTAAAAGCCATCTCTTGGTCCTGCTTTTCCTTAGTAAAACAAACCTCATTGGGCACCCTGCCCGGATTGGTATTGATTAGCATTGCTTGATTTGTTCAATATGTTGCTTGTAGAAGTCAAACCTGATGGTTTGTCCTCGATTTCTAGGATGATTCTCTATTGGAATCTTGTGTGAACCTAAGTAGTAATTGATATTAATAAGGGGTTGTGAAAATAGGAGTGCAATATCTTCTATATGAAGATGGGTTTCGTCAAATGATCCCTGTGATGCTTCAAGTAAAGGAGCGTCATATATGTGGTCGTAAACAGTTTTATTCAAAAACCACTCACGTTCATATGTCTTTCTCATTAATGAGTTTAAGAGGTAATTCCTGTTTCTGAGAAAAAGTTTTTGGATAAAAGGCTTTACCTTTGACGCATGATCTTTTTCTCGGTTGTGACTAATAAATAGCAATAGATCGGTCGGCCATCAATTAAGCAAAGACATTGATTTTTTGAATAGTTCAGCCTGATGTTGACTCTCTCGGACATATCCAAATAGAGCAAGTGTTTTTTGCTCCGCATTGCTTAGGTCAAAACCAAATTCGTTTGGAAAATAGCGGTGCAATAGATACATCAATCTCCTTAGAAGCTCGCAAAATGTATCTATATCGACGAAGGAATTCCAATAAATTGATGAATTCCAATGTGATAATTCAGCAGGAAAATTTACGCTGATTCTCGCAGACATGCTTTTAATAGATGAGTGTACCTTCTGACAATAAGTACAGCGACCCTCGAACACATCCTCTAATGTGAAATGCTTTAAACAATCAGGACATCCCCACACCAGATAATTCCCATGTTTTGGACAAGTCATGTTATAAATTAGTGACCATGAGTACCGATGATACTTTACTTCCTTCAAACAATAGGGACAAACTCTGGTTATTTTTTGACTAATTGTTGGAATCGCTAATTGTTTCTTTACCCAATAGCTAAGAAAATTTTCATGGAACCCTGCGAGATCCTGACCTGTTATTTTTGTGAGAGCCTGTAAATAAATTGAACTATCTTTCCAAGGCTTATAGTTAAGGTGCGAATATAGATAATCTACATTTGGAAAGTCATTTGCCTCTGCCAACCTCGCTATATACCCCTCCATCGTTTCATCATGAAATATCCTAGGAGTAACAGGCAGCTTATTTATTGAATCCATATCATCACCCCTTACAAAAAAATGACGCACTTCGCAGAATAGTATTTCTCTTGAAGAACGTCATTCTTGTATAATTATTCATTTTTATGAATATAATTATTTTTCTCACTAAGCTTGCGAATTTTTCTCATGTTTCGCACGATTTTTCTCAATCATCATGCACACACCCATTTACCGAAGCGCATCTTCGCTCCCTTACCTCGCCTTCGGCACCAGCTTCTGTTCCTTATACTGAAGCTCGAACAAACGGTAATAGTACCCGCGCTGCGCGAGAAGCTGGTAATGGTTTCCGGTCTCGCGAACCTTGCCCTTATGCATGACGATGATCTGATCGGCATGCTGAATCGTCGACAAGCGGTGGGCTACGATCAGCGTTGTCCGGCCTTCCGAGATGTTCATCAGCGCGTCCTGCACGATAAGCTCCGTCTCCGTATCGATGTTCGACGTCGCTTCGTCGAGAATGAGAATCTGCGGACGGAACGCGATGGCGCGGGCGAACGACAGCAGCTGCCGCTGGCCGAGCGACAGATTGATGCCGCGCTCGCCGAGCAGCGTCTTGTAGCCGCCGGGCAAGCTGCGGACAAATTCGTCCATATGCACCATCCGGGCCGCGGCGACGACCTGCTCGTCGGCAATCTCCGGGTGGTTCAGCCGGATATTCGAAGCGATGTCTCCGGTGAAAAGGAATACGTCCTGCTGCACGATGCCGATGTAATGGCGCAGGTCGTCCAGCGGAATGTCGCGGATATCGTATGCCGTCGAGCTTGTTGCTGCCTTTTTGAATGTCGTAGAACCGGTTGATCAATTGGATGATCGAGCTTTTGCCCGCCCCGGTCGCGCCGACGAACGCCACCGTCTGTCCCGGCTGGATCGTGAAGCTGACATCCTTCAGCACCCAATCTTCCCCGTTATACGCGAACCATACGTTCTCGAATGCGATTTCCCCGCGAATTTCCTTCGGCAGCCGCTTCGGCCGCTCCGGGTCGACGATCGCGGGCTTCTCTCCGAGCGTCTCAAAGATGCGCTCCGCGCCGACCATCGCCGTCTGAATCTGGTTGTATTTTTCTGCCAAGCTCTGCAGCGGCTGGAAAAACTGCCGCACGTAATGCGTGAAAGCATACACGACCCCGAAGGTCAGGCCGCCGTCGATGACGCTGGCGCCGCCGTACCAGAGAAGCAGCGCGATAGCCAGATTGCCGAGGAAGCCGATGGCCGGCTGGAAAATCGAGTTGATGATCGTTCCCCGCATCCCTGCCCGGTAATATTCCGTATTATGATGATCGAACTGCTCCCACTGCCGCTCTTCGCGGACAAACAATTGCGTAATCCGGATGCCGGACAAGTTCTCCGCCAGAAACGAATTGAGCCGCGACAGGATCACCCGCGATTTTCGTTGGGCGTCCCGGATGACCGACCGGTACCAGAACGTCAGCACGGCCAGAAAAGGAAGCACCGCAAACGACAGCAGCGCCAGCTTGACGCTGAGCTGCAGCATGACGGCGACGATGCCGATCAGCACGATGACGTCTTTGATCAGGTTGACGACGACCTGCGAATACAGTTGGTTGAGCGACTCCGTATCCTGCGTGACACGGACGACGAGCCTTCCGACGGGATTGCGGTCGAAGTAGGACATCGACATGCGGCTTAAATGCTGAAAGAGCTGCTGCCGGATGTTGAAAATGATCGTCTGCCCTGTATACTGCAGCAGATTGCTTTGCAGGTAGCTGAGCAGCGCCGCGACGATGACCGCGCTAAGGAAAGCGACGCCCAGCCAGAGGAAGCCGGTGAAATCCTGCTTGCGGAACGCCTCCAGCGCGGCGGCGTCCAGCGGCTCGGCGGCGAATGTCTGCCCTCCGGCGCGTACTTCCGCTTTGCCTCCCGCTTCCGCTACGGTCGCCTGCTCCGGCTGCTTGGCGATCCAGCCAGCAATGAGCCAGTCTTTGCCGTCGATCCGGACAATCTGAGCCTGCTTCGTTCCGAGCTCCGGCTGGCGGCCCGCCCGCTCGGCTGCATCCGGTTCGAGCCGAACGTAAGCCCTGCCGTTCCACTCCGTCACATCTCCGTAGCCCCGCAGACGATCGGCCTGGGACGCTTCCGCGGACAGCATCGGCTTGTGCAGTCCGTTGATATGGCCGTCGATCGCCACCTTGATGAGATAAGGGCGCGCCAAGTCGGCGACGACGATCAGGAAGGCCAGGACGACGCAGAGCGCGATCATTCGCCAATACGGTTTGGCATAGGAAAGCAGCTTCGTCAACAGCTGCGTGTCTTTCATCGTCTTGACGTTTTTTTCCGCGTGAATATTCATGCGCCCGCCCCTCCCCGCATCAGCTGCGAAGCCGCGGCTTCCTGCTCCTGTCCGTCTTCCCGCTCGGCTTCCTGATCCAGCAGCTGCTTATGGTACATATCGGCGTAAATGCCGCCCCCGGCCAGCAATTGCTCGTGATTGCCGCGCTCGACGATACGGCCTTCGTCCATGACGACGATTTGATCGGCGCTCTGCACCGACGAGATCCGGTGCCCGATAATGATCGTCGTGCGCCGATTCATCACGGATTTGAGCCCTTCGAGGATCAAATCCTCCGTGATCGTATCGACCGCAGACAAACTGTCGTCGAAGATCAGCACCGACGGCTTCTTGATCACGGCCCTCGCAATACTTACCCGCTGGCGCTGACCGCCCGAAAGCGAGATGCCGCGCTCGCCGAGCGCCGTATCGAACTGGTTCGGAAATTCGACGATATTTTCGTAGACTTGGGCGATCTTGGCCGCTTCGACGACCTGCTCATCGCTGTATGGCTGCGGATCGAATCCGATATTGTCCCGGATCGTGGACGAGAACAGAAACTGGTCCTGCGGCACGATGCCGATCTGGCCGCGCAGCGTCCGCAGCGGAATTTCGTGAATGTCGTGCCCGTCGATAAACACCGTCCCTTTGGGCGGGTTGTACAGCCGCACGAGCAGATGCACCAGCGTGCTTTTGCCGCTACCGACCCGGCCCACGATAGCGAGACTGGAGCCCTTCGGCACTTTGAGCGAGACGTTTCGAAGGGAGGGCCGCTTCGCTTCGGGGTAAGAGAATGTCAAGTCGCGGATCTCGATCTCGCCGCCGATCGTTTGGATCTCCTGCTTCGCGATGACGTCGTCCACCACGTCCGGCCGCGTATTGAAGATTTCCAGCAGCCGCAGCTCTGAAGCCTTCCCGCGCTGAAGCAAATTGACAACCCGGCCCAAGCTTTCGATCGGTCCCATGAGCAGCGACAAATACGTATTGAAAGCGACGAATTCGCCGAGCGTAATGATATCTTTCAATACCATGATGCCGCCGAGCACGACCGAGACGAGAAAGCTAAACCCGACAATCCCGGCGCTGAGCGCTCCGAATAACGAGTTCGAGCGCACGTACCGCCGGTTCATTTCGACGGCCCGGCGGTTGTCCTGCGTGAACAGCTCCCGCTCCGCTTTTTCCTGGACGAATGCCTTCACGACCCGGATGCCCGCGGTAAACTCCTGCACGCGGCTCGTCAAATCGGAGATCGCGGACTGCATATCCGCCGACTGCTGCATAATCCGCTTGTTGAACCGGTAAGCGAGCAGGCTGAGCAGCGGAAGCGGCAGCATCGTCAGCAGCGTAAGCCAAGGATTGACCGAGCTCGTCATGGCCGCCACGGACACGACGATCAGAAACACCGCTTCCATGACGTTGAAGTATCCCTGCATCGTCACCTCGCGGATGACCCCGACGTCGCTGATCGCGTGCGACATCAAGTCGCCGATCCGCTGATTGTTGAAATATTGCGCCGACAGCTTCTCCCAGTGGACGAACAGCTCGCCGCGCACCCGCATCTCCAGCTGACGCGACAGCCGGAACAAATAAATGCGGGAAACAGACCGGAAGAAAGCGATCCCAAATCCTGCGGCAATCATCCAGACGCCGAAACGGACCGCCTGATCGTAGGTCAGCGCGCCTGTCTGGAGGCTGTCCGTAAACCGTCCGAGCAGCCAGGGAATGACCAACTGCAGGATGGACGATATGGACAATAATGCAAAGCCCATTAGGTAAGGCAGACGGTTGCGCTTGATATGAGACCAGAATATATTGTTATTCTCCATCCGTTTTCCTCCGTCGCAATTGAAGACTATTGTAAGGGTACCGCGATCGGGAGGAAGAAACCATGGATATGCTTACCTTATAAAATGGACTATTTGACTTTTTGGAACTGCCAAATATGAATTTTGGCACACCCGCCCGGTACCCATTGTTCGAGAGGTGCCCAGCGCTCGGGATCGGTTTCGTCCCACACTCCCGGTTCCGCGGCGTACTCGTCCTTCCGGGTACGGACGGACCGCATGAACCGGTATTGGTCGTCGCTAAGCCCGCTCCACAGCTCCACGAACAGCCCCGGCTGATCCGTTCCCTCGTACAGCTCCACCTGGGGGAAATCGTCGCGCAGCCGCTCAGACCATTCTAAATACGGGAGGCGAAATGACGCATTAATTCGGTATTCGACAAAAACGATACACATTTTTTTCACAGCCTTTGCTTTATTTTGGACAAGAAAATGATACACTAATAGTAATGGGCTAGAGTAGACTATTGAAAAATTAGACGTTCAGGAGGTTAGTCCATGGACACCGGAACACACCTAGTGATCGGGCTCGGCCTTGCAGGCCTGGCTTATGTCGATCCGGTTGTGGCAGCAGATCCGATGGTTTCGACAGCCGTACTGATCGGAACGGTGGCCGGTTCGCAGGCCCCCGATGCCGATACGCTGCTGCGGCTGAAAAGCAACGCCGCTTACATTAAAAATCACCGTGGCTTATCCCACTCGCTGCCTGCTTTGGTGCTTTGGACGGCGCTCATCTCCGGCATCCTCTGGCTTGTCTTTAACGATTTGCCGATGGCGCATGTGACGATGTGGGTCTTTATCGCGGTTGCGTTTCACGTATTCACCGATTTGTTCAATACGTATGGAACCCAGGCGCTTCGACCGATTTCGGAGCGATGGGTCTCATGGAATATCATTCACATTTTCGATCCGATCATTTTCTCGTCTCACGTGCTCGCCATTTTTATATGGTCGGTTCATCTGATGCGTCCGGAAATTCTGTTTCCTATATTATACGCATTTATCGCCCTCTATTATATATGGCGCTCATGGACCCATTACCGGCTTGAATCCGGGCTTCGCCTGCAGGATTCGACTTACGAGCCCGGCGACCGGTACACGCTGATCCCGACGGTTCATCTGCACCAATGGCAGGTCGTGAAGCGGAAGCCGGACGGTTCGTTCAAGCTGGGCGAGCTCAGAAACCGCAAGCTCAACTGGATTGACCGGGTTTCCTGTGCCGCCCACCCTGCCGTGGAGGCGTCCAAGACGCATCCGAACGTCGCCTGCTTACTGTACTTTACTTCCTATGCCTGCGCCGAACTGAAGGAGCACGCCTGGGGGTACGAGGTGCGCTGGGCCGACGTGCGCTACCGGCACCGCAAGCAGTATCCGTTCGTCGCGGTGCTGCTGCTCGACAAAAAGCTGAATCCGATTGATTCGTACGTAGGCTGGGTCAGCGACTCCCGGCTCGAAAAGAAGCTGCGGATGGGCGGCGCTTAACAGGCGGGCTCATCCTCCTCTTTTTTTGCTGCCATGGAAAAAAGCTCAAGGATTTCTCCTTGAGCTTATATTCGTGAAGCTTTGTTCCAAAGCTCTGCGGTTAGCGGGCTGCGCCGCCAGAGATCGCTTGCTCGGCGATTTGGACCAAGCGGCGGGTAATGTGACCACCGATTGCGCCTGTGTCGCGGGAAGCCATGTAACCGTAGTAGCCGTCTTGCGGAATTTGAATGCCCAGTTCTTGAGCAACCTCATACTTCAATTGCTCCAAAGCTTGGTTTGCTTGAGGTACAACTAATTGATTGCTGCTGCGGGATTGTCCTGCACCCATGTTCAGCACTCCTTTCAACGGGATGATGTCTTTGATGTATTTGCAAGCTTGCAAGCTTATTATGTGTCGTATGCTTGAACTTATACTCCCTTTTGAAAAAATCAATCGCAGTTTCAAATTTTATCGGAAAGGCAGGTGCGGGCTCGTCATGACGAAAGGATTAGGGTTGTTTTTTGCCTTCGGGGGCACGGCGCTCCTCGCGTGCATCAGCTACTTTATGGCCACGGGCAAGCCTTGGCTGGCGGCGCTGTTCGGCTTGTTGTCGGTGCTGTTTATCGGAGCCGGCTTTATCGTGAAAGCCAAACTGAGAAAACGAAACGAATAAGAGCTTGCCCGGGACGAAGAAAGGTTCGTCCGGACAAGCCCAGGGATGGGCTACAGTACTACGTAGCCCATTTTTTCTTTAACCCGCTTGAGCATTTGCTCCGCTTGCGCTCCCGCGCGCTCTTTGCCTTGACGCAAAATATCGTACAGCTCGCCCGAGCTGCGGATCTCCGCGTACCGCTGCTGGATCGGCTCCAAGGCAGCTACGACCGCTTCGGCCAAATCCTTCTTGAACGGCCCGTAGCCTTGCCCTTC
The DNA here is from genome assembly GCF_001399685.1 of Paenibacillus sp. A3. GTDB lineage: Bacteria > Bacillota > Bacilli > Paenibacillales > NBRC-103111 > Paenibacillus_G. Next base: position 10,020 of record NZ_JTHN01000076.1, on the reverse strand, counting down.
GTACTGCGCTTCGATCTCCGCAATCGTTTTGTCCGCGCATTGGGCATAGATGCTGATCAAGTTGCTGACCTCCGGCTTGCTTTGCGGGTCGAACTTCACTTCCCGCCCCGAGTCGGTTACGGCCCGACTTATTTTTTTGCGGATGACGTCCGGGGCATCCAGCATCGCAATGTAACTGCCGGCATTCGGATTGCTCTTGCTCATCTTCTTGGACGCGTCGTCCAGCGACATAATCCGTGCGCCCACTTCAGGGAAGTAGCCTTTCGGAATCGCAAACGTGTCGCCGTAGCGCTGATTGAAGCGGTGCGCCAGATCGCGCGTCAGCTCCAAATGCTGCGTCTGGTCGTCGCCGACCGGAACAAGAGCCGTATCGTACAGCAAAATGTCGGCGGCCATCAGCGACGGATAAGTGAACAGGCCGGCTCCGACGGATTCCTTGCCGGCGGATTTGTCTTTGAACTGCGTCATGCGTTCCAGTTCGCCCATATACGTGAGCGTCGTCATCAGCCAGCCGAGCTCGGCATGTGCAGGTACGGTCGATTGCAGGAACACGGTCGCCACGTTCGGATCGATGCCTGCCGCCAGGTACAGCGCAGCGACGGCCTCCGACTGATCCTTCAGCTTTTCCGGATCCTGCGGCACCGTGACGGCGTGCAGATCCACCACCATAAAATAGCAATCGTGCGTATGTTGAAGCTTTACGTAATTTTTCAGTGCGCCGATATAGTTGCCGAGCGTCAGCTGACCGCTGGGCTGCATGCCGGACAATACTCTCAATTTGGACATTTCGCAGTCCGCCTCCTTATATCTTATCTCGTCTGTAAGTTTCCCGAGAAAAACAAAAAGGCCTCCCGCCGCAAGGGACGAGAGACCGTGGTGCCACCCTAATTTACCCGCAACCGTCTGTCCAAGACAGATACCGCGGGCCTTCAGCCTCCTGTAACGGGGAGGAAACCGGACCGGCCTACCGGCGCGCAACGCTGAATCGAAGCTTACCCGGGCCCGGGTGCGTCTGCGCACGTTCAACCTTCAGCTCAGGGATCCATTCGATCGGCCGCCGCCCGCCGGTTCGCACCACCCACCGGCTCTCTGCAGAGCTTGCCTGCCGCCTACTTATTCCCGTCATCGCTCTTATTAGACGTCATTGTACCTAAACGCCATCCCCCTTGTCAACCTCGGAATCGGAACAGGAACGTCCACCGCCGCAGCCACGCGCTTTTCCAGCCTTCATAAAGCTTTAAAAACTTGTCCTATGTACGAACCGGAAAGCATACTATATAATAATAATTACGAATAATAAGGAGACATGCCCCTTGCAAACAATCGTCCAACGGTGGGTTGCGAACATTCTCGCCGTGCTATGCATCCTGATGCTCGTTCTCATTTATACGCAAAAGCAGCCGCCGGACTTGTCCTTTTTAAGCAGCGCCGCCGTGCAAAATTTCAAAACGCTGTTCATCAGCATTATCCTCGAAGCGCTGCCGTTCGTCCTGCTCGGCGTGCTCGTGTCCGCCCTGCTGCAGATGTTCGTGTCCGAGCAGACCATCCGCCGGCTGACGCCGAAAAATCCGGTGCTCGGCATCCTGTTCGCCTGCGTCGTCGGAATCATTTTTCCGCTGTGCGAATGCGGCATGGTGCCGGTCATCCGCCGGCTGGTACTGAAGGGAATGCCGGTCTATGTGGCCGTCGTCTTCATTCTCGCCGGTCCGATTATTAATCCCGTTGTGTACGCAGCCACTTTCATGGCGTTCCGCACGCGGCCGGAGATCGCCTATTCCCGAATGGCGCTCGCCTTCGTCGTCGCGGCAGCGATCGGCCTTATCGTGTACCGGTTCGTGAAGCGCAATCCGATTCGCGGGGCGGCGCCGGATCTTAGCGCCAACGGGTACGGCGCTCCCCAAGTCGGGCATGAGCACCACGACACCCTGCATAGCGCGCACGGGCACGAGCATAAACATGAGCATGACCATTCCCATATGCATCATCATGACTATGCCCACAATCACGGGCATACGCATACTCACAGCCATACGCACCATGACCATGCGCACGACCACGGGCATGGACGCAGCCGCGCCGGCCGTTTGCTCGGCGTCCTCGGACACGCCTCGGACGAGTTTTTCGATATGGGCAAATATTTGATTTTCGGCGCGTTTCTGACCGCACTCATTCAAACGTTCGTCGCGCGCGAAAGTCTCGTGTCCATCGGCCAAGGAGACTTTACCTCCCATCTGTTCATGATGGGTCTCGGATACGTCTTGTCGCTCTGCTCCACCTCGGACGCTTTCGTCGCTTCGTCGTTTTCCGCAACCTTCTCGACCGGCTCGCTGCTGACGTTTCTCGTCTTCGGTCCGATGCTCGATTTGAAAAGCACGCTGATGCTGCTGTCGGCCTTCCGGGCCCGCTTCGTGCTCCTGCTGTCCGCGCTGGTGGTTACGGTCGTGCTCGCCGCATCGCTGCTGTACGAACGGATTTTTTTCATGTAAATTGACATCCAACCGCAAAAAGGAGTGTGTGCCGTGAATTCCCGGGTACTGAGCCTGCACCATGCTTTAAAAACCGTTATTCTGCTCGGCTTCGCCGTCTATATCGCTTATCTGGTCAAAACCGACGGCATTCTGCTGTACATCGCGCCCCGGATGGTCGACTACGTCAAATGGTCGGCCGTCGCCCTGTACGCCGTCGCCGCCTACCAGCTCTACTTGACGGTTCGCGCCTGGCGCGGCCGGGCATCCGCCGTCTGCGATTGCGACCATGATCACACGCCCTCGCGGTCGCTGTTCAAAAACGTCGTCGTGTACGGATTGTTTTTCTTCCCGCTGCTGCTGGGCTTTCTGCTTCCGGACAGCACGATGGGCAGCAGCCTTGCGGCCAAGAAAGGGATGAACCTCAGCAGCGCCAGCTCGGTGAAAAAAGACAGCGAAGCCACCGCCGGAAGCGGCGCGGAGATTGGAACCGGGAGCGCCCCGGCGGGCACTCCCGCCGGAACGGATGCCGCTCCCGCTGCTCCAAGCGCTCAAGCACCCGGGCCCCAAGCGGCAGCGTCTGCGGATGGGGAGCTTTTTCCCGCGGATAAATTTACCCAGCAGTACGCCAAATATGCGAAGCAGCTCTACAAGTCCGATTTGATTACGGTGAAAGAAGATTTATTCATCGAGACGCTGACGTCCGTCGATCTGTATCTCGACCGGTTCGTCGGCAAAAAGCTGCAGCTCACCGGCTTCGTCTACCGGCAGGAAGAAATGAAAAGCAACCAATTCGTCGTGGCGCGCTTCTCCATCCAATGCTGCTCCGCGGACGCCGCCCCGTTCGGGGTGCTGGCCGAATACGACCGGGCCAATACGCTGGCAGACGATAGCTGGGTCACGGTCACCGGCACGATTCAAAAAACGAAGCTGAACGATGCCGAAATCATGGTGCTGAAGGTCGAGAAAATCGCCAAAGCCGAGCCGGTTAAAGCACCGTACGTATACCCGAACTTCGATTTCGGCGCCTGATCAAAACGGGGTGACAGTCCCCGGCTCCTCTGGTACAATGGAAGCGATTTATGATCGGACTATTTTACCGGGCAAAGGAGAACTTCGGAATGATAATTAAGCAGATCGACTGGCAGGGAACCCCCGCCTATACGCTCGAAAACGACCACCTGATCGTCAGCATTTGTCCGTCCGTCGGCAACAACGTCTACAGCATTTGGGACAAAACGCTGGAGCGCGAAATGCTGCGCGTCCCGGCCTCGCCGGCCGAGATGGCCGCCGAGCCGGTGCAATACGGCACGCCGATTCTGATGCCGCCGAACCGCATCCGCAATGGCCGCTTTACGTTCGAGGGCCGCAGCTACCAATTCGAGATCAACAACGCGCAGGGCAATCATATTCACGGCGTGCTCAAGAGCCAGCCATGGACGGTGCTTGCCACCGGCGAAAAGGACGGGGCCCTCTACATCACGTCCGTTTTTCGTCTGGCCGACGATGCACACGTGCAGCATCAGTTCCCGCACGAGCAGGAGCTTGAGGTGACTTACGAGCTGCGGGGCAGCACGCTCCGTCATCTGCTGAAAGTGACCAACCGCGGCCAAACGTCCGCTCCGTTCGGCTACGGGCTGCATACGTGGTTTTTGCTGGACGGCGAGCCGGAGAACTGGACGCTGCAGCTGCCGGCAAGCGGCATCTGGGAGCTGGATGAAACGAACGTGCCGCTCGGCCATATCGCGCCGCTCAGCGGCAGGTACGCGAAGCTGCCCGAAGGCGACGTGCTGAAAGGCCATGACATGGACACCGTGTTCCAGATCGGGGACTACCCTTGCCTCGCTGTGCTGTCCGGCCCGAAAGCAGATATCCGCTACAGCGGTTCCGATCTGTTCAAGCAATGGGTCGTTTATACGAAGGGCGAAGCCCGGGATTTCATCTGCCTGGAGCCTTACACTTGGGTCACCAACGCGCCGAATATCGATCAACCAGCTGAAGTAACGGGCTTCCGGGCCATCGAACCGGGAGGGTCGCTGGAGTTGGAAGTAAAGCTTGAGGTAACTTACAAATAACCTTGCTTATCAAACGGCAAAAGGCTCGCGGACAGCCCGGAACGAAACCGGGCGACGCGGGCCTTTCTCAATTATTAAACTACGCGGGTCTATAATTCCAAGTCCGTAAGCAAATATTAGCTAATAGCTTGGAATTAACCATCTGGAGGGCCCGTGCAATGACCAAACGATATTGCCGTTATTCCGTCCTTCTGCTCCTGCTGCTCTTGGGCGCGTGCTCTCCTGCGGTCGACCGTGCCGCGCCTCCGGCGCCTTCATCAACCGGAGTCCAGACGGGGACTGGCACGAAAGCGACTCCCACGCCTCCCCCACTGCCGTCATCCGAACCGGCTGCCCCTGCGGAACGCCGGGTGACCTTGTCCGCTATCGGCGATGTGCTCATTCACCGTACGATCTACGAGGACGCACGGACACGGCTTAGCTACGATTTCCGCCCCATCTTCGAGGCGGTAAGGCCGCATCTGGAGGGGGCCGATGTCACGTTCGCCAATCAGGAAAGCATTACCGGCGGAACCGCGCTCGGGCTGTCCGATTACCCGGCCTTTAACAGTCCGTTCGAGGCAGCCGACGCTCTCCGCGACGCGGGAGTCGATATCGTCTCGATGGCGAACAACCATACGCTTGACCGCGGAGAACAGGCGGTGCGTCACGCAATCCGGCATTGGAAACGGCTTGGAGTCGAATATGCGGGCGCGAGCGAGAACGAAGAGGATCGCAAGCGTCTCCGGATCGTAGAGCGCAACGGATTGAAGCTTGCTTTCGTTGCTTGGACTTACGGGACGAACGGGATTTCCCTGCCTCCGGACAAGCCTTATTTGGTGCATTTGCTTAAACAGGAGCGCGCATTCCGGCAAGAAATCGCCGAGGCGAAAAAACAAGCCGACGCTGTCGTGGCGAGCCTTCATTTCGGAACCGAATACGCCCGGCTTCCGTCGGAGCAGCAGCGAAAATGGGCCCGTTTGGCCGCATCCGCCGGAGCCGATGTGATCCTCGGCCATCATCCGCATGTGCTCCAGCCGCCGGAATGGATCGATAACGGAAACGGCGGGAGGACGCTCGTCGCTTACTCCCTCGGCAACTTCCTGGCCGCGCAAAAGAGGCCCCATCCGTTTGTGCGGATCGGCGGAATTTTGAAGGCCGAGCTGCGAAAACCAAGCGGGGCGTCTGGCGGTAAAGCGGGGGTCATGATCGGCGGAGTTCGATTTCTGCCGACCTATATCCGGTTTCAAGCCTGGCGAGGATACCGGGTCATTCCGCTAAGCCAGGTCTCGGAGGCGGAGCTTCCCGGCGTGCGCGGCATACGGGAAGAGATCGCAGCCCATATGCGGCGTTGGGTCCCGGAGCTGCTCGTGGATTAAGCGGGACAACAACAAAGAGGCCGAGCCGCCGGGCGTCAGCCTTTTTCTCCTTTTCAAGTTCGAAACACACACCTGCCCCGCTCTTCTTCGTACGATATAGAAAAAGAACGCGGAAAGGCAGGCTGGACAGATGAGCATCAGTAAATCCGATTGGTTCGACGCCATTACCAAATTATTAACCGAGGACAAACAGATGAAGACCATGTTCAAGGACATGCAAAAACTGGAAAAAGATATGACCACTTTAATGAAGCAAATGGAAGCGCTCAAGAAGCCGAAAAATAACTAGCCCCGAGCAAGCTGCCGCTTTACCGTCTCGACGGTATCCTTGAAATACGGCCGGTAGTCCAAATCTTCGACAAAACGCAAAAACGTCTCCCCGATCTCCCTTACCTGCTTGGCGTAATCCGACCGATCGATAGTATACGTGCCCAATTGGCGGGGGGATCTCCCCTCCCGTTCCTCTACTTCCGTCAACTCCAGCCGGCTGTCAGCCTTATGCCGCACGATAAACGAGAACGCCCGGCATTCCGGATCGCCGCAGCCGCAGCAGAAGAACGGCACGCGCTGCCATTCGTCCGCCGGCGCCCAACGAAACGGCTCCACATCTTCATGAACGCTGAGCAGCAGCGCCGGAAGCCCTACGTCGATGCACAGCGGTTCGTCGATCAGCGTTTCGCCGTCAATCTCCAGTTTAACGTCGGCATGTACGATTTGCAGATCCGCATCGAAGGACCAATTGCTGCACGTCAACTCAAATCCCAAGTCAATCCCTCCTTGATCTGATGGTCACATTTACCAAATTGCAGTCCGTGTATATTCTTTCGCGTGGAACATACTACCTAGTGAACGGAGGTGATATCGATGGGCGCAGGACAATCCCGCAGCAGCAACCAATTGGTCGTACCTCAAGCTAACCAGGCTTTGGATCAGCTGAAGTATGAAGTTGCTCAAGAGCTGGGCATTCAGATTCCTCAAGACGGCTACTACGGCTTCATGGCAACTCGTGATACTGGGGCAATCGGGGGTCACATCACTCGTCGTCTGGTTCAAATCGCCGAGCAGCAGCTGGCAGGCAAGTTCACAAGATAATGCACGACCTCAATACTTAACCGGGCGGCTCCTTAGGGACCGCCTTTTTCCGTTGCCATTCATTATAGCAAAACTATCATTTGCTTTCTATTTGCTACTTTAGCTATGACTTAAGTATAATTGAAAGAATAGTCCCTCAAAAGGAGGATTGCTTTTGGCTCTCCGGTTCGGGAGAAGCCGTTTGCCTGAATTGCTGGCTCAGACAAACAGGACACAGGCAGATCTAGCAAAGCATTTGGGAGTTACTGAATCTTACATCTCACAAGTCATCAAAGGGAAATGCAAGCTGTCCGTTCTCAAGATGAAGATGGCGGCGGATTACCTCAATTGTTATATGGATGATCTTTTTGAATGGGAATGGGAGACAGGTAAACGGTAAAGAGCAAATTAGGTTTGCTCATTCTCCGGCCACAAACTTAAGTTATAGCTTAAGTCGAGCCAAAAATGGTAACGATGTCCGAGATCAATAAGCTGCTTGCAGACATGCTAAAAGAAATAGAACAGCTTAGAATAGGGCTCAATGCCCTATCCCAAAACAAGACATCCCTGGTAGATCCCGAAGTAATCAAGGCCAGTAAAAAATTGGACGATGCTTTGAACGAATACGCCCGCCTGTACAGCAAATGGCAAGAACCCCCCACCGGCCAAGATTAGTGGGGGGACCGTTTTCTATGACTTCATCCGGCAGTTAATCGCGTAGAGCCGTACTTCCTCATCTGTATCCGCATATGGGATCGTGCCTTCAAAATGCATTCCCAGCTTTTCCAACAGCTTGGCCGACGCATGGTTATCTTTGGTGGTAATAGCCACAAGGCGTTGTAGCCCCAGTTCGGATTTGGCATAAGCCATCGCAGCGGAAGCCGCCTCGAAAGCGTACCCTTTCCCCCGGAATTCGGGAAGAAAAGCATAGCCAATATCGACATCCTCTAAGAAATCCCGTTTTGCAAATCCGCAGATGCCGATCGGCGTGCCCCCATCTTTCAATTCCGTCAAGTAAAATCCGAACCCCATACGGGCATACATGTCCAGCGGTACTTTCATAATAAAGCTCCGTGCGTCATCGAGCGTCCTCACGCCTTTATCGCCGATGTACCGGATCCAGGAAGGATCGTTCATAAGCTCCAGAATAAACGCCGCATCTTCTATGGTCTGGTGGCGAAGAATCAGCCGGTCGGTTTCGAGTACTTTCATCATCGTTGCCCCTTTCATTCGCAAAAACACACCCCGCGGTTCTTAACGAGGTGTGTCATCAGGTGGATTAGGCTTGTTATTCTTCTTGTCTTGGATGTACAGGTCGAGCGCTTCAATCCCTCTGCGCGCAAGTTTAATAAATAAGATTAAACAGTAAATGGAAAGACCGATTAGAATGATATAAATTAACAGGACGAATATACTAGCAAAATCGAAACCTATGTTAATCACCTCCGAATTGGTTATACGCCCGCCAATCCAAAAAGTTCCATACCGTCCCCCCCTTAAGAATCAAAAAAACCTCCCCATCAAGGGAGGCTGTAAGTTATATCGAACAATTAGAGCATCAGAAGGATTGAATTTAGTTAAAACAATAAGAATCTTAGAAAGTTATAATGGGATAAAAGGTAACCTTGGTATGAGTGCAGTAAGCTTGGTCAATAAGAAAAACTTCTATCGAAGTCTATTCATGGATGAGCGACCGCGGTTTAGCGGAAGTTTTTCTTGGGATATAGAATTTGTTCAGCTTCGCTGAAAATTTATAAATTCTATATCGTTCAAAAATCGCGTTTGTTTTTATTGGACTCGCTAACCAAATTCGCCATGTTGTAATTCGATTCGAAAGTCACGCTGGTGCAAAGCAAGTCTTGGCGCATCGCGAATTCAAATTGAATCTCCCCGTGCGTCCAACGTTTCAGCTTCAACGACTCCAGAGCGGTCTGGCGGAACGAAAGCTGCTGGCTTTCGGACAGGCCGCGCTCTGCCATCTTGATCTCCGTACCCTTGCTCTCCAGAGGAAAATGCCGGATGCCGAACTTCCCGACCATGTTATTTCGAATCTGGACGAAAACCGTCCCCGAGGTAAGCTGAGCCAGCTCCTCTCTCAATTCCCGAAACACCAAATCCAACTGTCTGGCTAAAGGCAACTGTTCTAAAATCACAGAGTTCCTCCTTTCAAGTAGTATAATTGGAATATTATGTATATCTGAGGCTCTAGACCCATTATAGGACAATATAACCACGTTGACAACAAATTTTTTCATAAAATACACGATAATTCAACAAAATTTTACATCGTGAGGCATCGTGCGAATCGGACCGCTTTCATGCGAGTGACTGAACGGCTGCTCCCGTTGGAAAACTATGGACCTGGCATTCTCCAAGGTGGTATAATTATCCATACAGTCAGGGCGATGACGTAAGCATTTTATCCTACACCTTCAAAGGAGTCGTTAATTTATGAACTGGTTTCTGGGTCTTTCGTTCAAGAAGAAGCTGCAAATCGGCTGCTATACCCTCGTTGTCGTCTATTCCGCCGCCATGCTTCTGCTTATTTTCGAATCCTCCTTAAGTCCCATTCTCGGGTTCGTGTTTCTGGCTGTGATGGCAGGACTCAGCTATCCTTTTATACGCTGGTTGGAGAGAGCGCTTACAGAACCGATTAACGACATCTCCCGCGCCGCCCTGAGCATCTCCAAAGGGGATTTTTCCCAAAAGATCCACATCCGCTCCGACGACGCCCTTGGCGAGCTGGGAACGGCCTTTAACCGCATGACGGAGAAGCTGCGCGAGCTTCTGCAGGAAATGGGACGGGCCTCGAAGCATGTGTTCGATTCCAGCAGGGATATATATTTTAAGAATGAGAAGATGAAAACGGTGCTGGAGGAAGCGTCCGTCGCCGCCGGAGAGCTTGCGGCCGGAGCCAATCAGATTTCGGAAGAAATCAGCGGCGTCTCCTCGGCGACGAAGGATATCGAGCAGCGGGTAACCAAATATACGGAATCGACCCGGGAGATGAATTCGCGGGCCAGACAAATGATGGCGCTGGTGAACAAAGGC
>NZ_JTHN01000075.1 GCF_001399685.1 Paenibacillus sp. A3 | reverse complement strand
CATCCAAAACACCGCACCAGGCCCGCCGAACGCAATCGCCGTAGCTACACCCGCAATATTGCCCGTTCCCACCCGACCCGCAAGCGCGATGCTTAACGCTTGAAAAGACGAAACTCCGGATTCCGAGCTTTTGCCCTCAAACATCAATTTAATCATGTGGAAAAAGTACCTAATTTGGAGGAAGCGGGTAGCTAATGAGTAGAATAATCCTACACCGAGGCAAAGGAAAATTAACGTTTTACTCCAAATAATCCCGTTCAGCCAATCTACTAGTGCTTGCAAATAAAGTTCCCCCTTCAACCTATTTACATGTTCATGCCTCGGAAAATAAATGAAAACCCTTTCTTTATGTCATATATATTTACACGATATAATATGATGTCACTGATCTGCAATAAGAAATTTATGGAAGCGCTTAATGTTATTTATTCACTGCATGCTTTTATTATGATATGGATTTTCCAGGAAAATAACACTTTATTTCGAGTTATGAAATATAACATGTTCATCTGCAACGAATTAAGCTGCGACCATGCCACTACCAACAAAATGTAAGGTCACCCGGCAATCAATACCACCGGATTCGTGGAACAAGGAGATACTGAAAGGAATGGAGGAGAAAACGGCTCGCGAGGATTTTTTACGCAAGCCGTATTGTATGATCGGACAGACGGTCCGAAATGGATTGAACCGGACCGTCTACACCAAATCCTGCAAAAACAGCGTTGCGTTCAAATAACGTTTGGCCAGAGATTGAAAATACGAGGTCTGCACCGACACCATAGCGATAAATATCGTATGGCTCAGCAGCTCCTTCTGCCCGTCGCTCAATCCCTCAACCGCCCCGGCATATTCGTCGGCCTTTTGCTTGATTAAATGCTCCAGCATATGGTCATGGTTGCGCAGGCCGCTGTCGTGCCCGGACAGGTCCAGCACTTGGTCGTTGTTTTGGTCCAGCTCTTCAAAGATCGAAGAGTACGCCGCGTACAGCCGTAGCGGGGAAACGACATCGTCGGCATCGTCGTCCGGGCGGTTGAAGACGAGCGTCAGCAGCTTGCGGATCGACTCGAAATCGAGCGTCGCCTTCAAATCGTCGATAATGAACAGGATGGCGGTTTGGTCGATCGAATATTTTTTCCCAAGTCTCGGCGAAGGAATCAGCGACTTGAAATCCCGTTTCACCCAATTTTGCACCGAAGTGACCGAATATTGCGCGTATTCGATCTGATTGCCGAGCGCAACGATATCAGTCAATGAGAAGCCTTCGCTCGTCTGCTTCATCTTGATCAGCTTCTCGAAGATCGGCGGGAGCGAGGTGGATACGAACGCCACCAGCGTCTTGCCGTGCTCCATGTCCGACCGGTGCGATTTGGCCCAGACCTCCTGCAGCGTAGCGAGCGGCGTCCGATCGGTCTTCCCCGCAAGAGACATCAGCAAGCCGGCCATTTGTTTTCTCGTTAAATAAAAGGTTTTCATAGGCGAGCCCCTTTATTGGACATAAGTTCATTTGAACTAATCATAAGACTTTGTAGTGAGAATGTCAAAAAGCTCATCCCGCTAAGATTGAGCTTCCCTGTGGCATTCTCTTTTTCATTTCTGACGTTATTTCGCCGGGAATGCTTCAAAATGGTCTTTGTCTTTCAATCAAAAAGGTCGTAATATAAGTTCATAAGAACCTATAAAACAAAAGTTCTGAACAACGCTTTTGCCACTGAAACAAACGGGTTACACTAGGAACGACTAGACCGAGCCGGCAGTAAGCGCATCAAACTCGAAAACGATGAGGAGAGCAAACGATGGGATTATGGGCTTTACTAAAAAAAGGAAACACTTCTTCCTTACTGGCGGCGCTCGGAAATACGGCCGTCGCGGCAGCCAAGGGAGTCGCCGCAGCGCTTAGCGGAAGCGGCGCCATGTTCGCCTCAGCCATGCACTCGGTAGCGGATGCGATCAATCAGGGGTTTGTTTTTGCGGGAAGCGTGCTCGCGGAAAAACAGCCGACCCGGCGGTTTCCCACCGGCTTCGGCCGTGTGATCAATCTGTTCTGTATGGTCGCGGTGATGGTCGTTTCTTTTATGGCTTACGAAACGATTCTGGAAGGCTTTCATCTGCTGGCCCACCCGGCGGAAGCTTCGAATTTCTGGCTGAACTTTGCCATCCTGCTGATCGCCATCCTGATCGACGGCGCCATCCTGTGGAAGGCGATGAAAGAAATCGCACGCGAAGCGCGGGTGGAAGCCAAAGGACTTGCGATCATCCCGGCCGCATTTCGGAATGTCGGTCGATCCGCCCCTCCTACCCGGCTGGTCTTCTATGAAGATATCGTTGCGACGCTGGGCGCGGCTCTTGCCTTGATTGCGGTCATCGTGACGCAGCTGTCGGATTTCAAAATGCTGGACGGAATAGCCACGATCCTGATCGGATTTCTCATGGTCGGTGTGGCGTTCAAGGTCGGCTATGACAATATGGTAGGTCTGATCGGCGTAGCTGCGCCGAAAGATGTGGAGGACCGGGTTGCCGGCCTACTGCTGGCCGACCCGGATGTCCGGGACATTAACCAGCTGCGCATCCTGCAGGAAGGCAGGACGTATCACGTCGACGGCTATGTGGAGCTCCGCGTCGGCTTGACGCTGGCGGACGCCGACGATATTAAGTTCCGCTTGAAAGCGATGCTGCTGAGCGATCCGGACATTACCGACGTTACGCTTGGCATTCTCGAAGACAACGGTGTCCGGGACTGGAGGCCGGAGCTTAGTCTTTAAACGTCGCGGTACAAAATTTCATCGATGATGCCGTAAGCCAGAGCTTCCTGCGCATTCATAAAATAATCCCGGTCGGTATCTCTTCGACCGTATCCAAGGGCTGCCCGGTATGTGCCGCGAGCAGCCCGTTTAGTTTGTCGCGAAGCTTCAGAATTCTTCGGGCGCCGATCTCGATGTCCGAAGCTTGGCCTTGAGCCCCGCCGAGGGGCTGGTGAATCATGACTTCGCTGTTCGGTAGCGCATAGCGCTTCCCCTTCGTGCCGCCGGACAGAAGAAACACGCCCATCGACGCGGCAAGTCCGATGCACAACGTGCTTACATCAGGCTTGACAAGCCGCATGGCATCGTAGATGGCGAGACCTGCCGCAATCGAACCGCCGGGACTGTTGATTGTATAGCTTGATTTCTTTATCCGGATCGGCCGCGTCCAGAAACAAGAGCTGTCAACCGGCCACTCTTCCGTGTCGTCCTCGTTCATACACTTGGCTGCGCATCGTTAGCAGGCCCGATTTTCATTGTCAATCCGCCTGAGGAGTGAGATAATTATGGTCGTTCCTCATTTTGCTGACGAAAGCGCGGGATCGCACGATGGCTATGTCGTATTTTCTATTGTTCTACTTCATCATTTACATGGGCAATGCCATTTACGGGACGTACATTCCCGTTTACTTTCAGTCGATCGGCGCAACGCCGACCCAGATCGGGGCGCTGCTGAGCGTCGGTCCTTTCGTCGCCGTGCTGGCTCAGCCGCTGTGGGGCGCCGTAGGGGATCGGGCCAAAACGAAAAATGCCGTCCTCGGTTGGCTGATCGCGGGCAGCGGGGCAATGATTTTGCTGTTCCCCTTCTCCGAAGCGTTCTTGTATTTGCTTGTCGTCGTGTGTTTGTTTACGTTTTTCCAAACGTCCATCTTCGCCTTGAGCGACGCCATCACGCTGGAAGAATTGGAGAAACACAAGCGCTGGTCGTTCGGCCCGATCCGGCTCGGCGGCACGATCGGCTTCGCGGTCATGTCCATCACCTTCGGCTGGATCGCCAAGGATCATATCGGGTATTTGTTTTATGCGTACGCCTTGGTCATGCTGATGTCGCTGCTGCTGCTGGCGAAGTTTCCCAAAGTATCGGGATACCAGTCGGCAGGCAACAAAATGCAGGTGTGGGTGCTGTTCAAAAACCGCAAGCTCGTCACCTATCTGGCGATTAATCTGGTGCTGCAAATTACGATGGGGTATTATTACACGTTTTTTCCGGTGTACTACAAAGAAATGGGCGGCGACAGCGTGCTGCTCGGCTGGTCGATGGTCATATCGTCCCTGAGCGAAATCCCGTTTCTGCTGTTCGCCTCCAAGATTATGAAGCGCGTTCGCATGACGCATATTTTGCTTTTGTCGAGTCTGGCGGCCATGGCCCGCTGGTTCATCTTCTCGTTCACGGACAATCCGTATTGGGTGCTCCCTACGCAGCTGCTGCACGGGCTCATCTTTATCGTGTTAACCGTCACGATGGCGATGTATATCAACCAGGAAGTGCCGAAGGAGCTCAAGGCGAGCGGCCAGACGCTGAACGGGCTGCTGAATCTGGGCCTTGCCCGGATCATCGGCAGCTTCTTGGGCGGCTATGCGAGCGAAGCGTACGGTATGCGAAACGTCTTCATGTTCAACGGTTGGATCGCCGCCGCCTGCGCCGCAGCGATCGTCATCCTCAGCCTCAGGCAAGCCCGCGAGGAGCGGGCGCTTGACGCCTGACGTATTACCCTTGCCCTCGCCAGTCCTGTCCGGACGCCGTTTCGCGCCAACGGTTGCGAATCGCTTGCAGCTGCGCTTCCGGCAGGACGCCTTTCCCCGCCAGCTCCGCGTTCCGCACCCAGCGGTCCGGGTTCGCCGTGCCGACAATGGCCGTGCTCACGCCCGGAATGCTCAGCGTGAACCGCAGAGCGATTTCGACCGAATGCTCCAGTTCCTGTTGCAGAAAGTCGTAACGAAGCTGCTGTAACCGCTCCCAATACGGCTCATGGTAAGCCGAAACGGGCTTCTCGCCGGTCCGCCAAGCGACATTCGCGAGCGGTCTCTTGGCAATGACGCCCATCCCGCGCTGGACAGCTTCCGGTATCGTAAGCTCTATCGCTTCCTGATCCGCGATGTTAACCGACGTCTGCAGCGTATCGAACGCCCCGCAGCGGATCGCATAGAGCGCCGCCTCGCGGTCCCCGCTGTAGCCGATATAGCGCGCTTTCCCTGCCTCGCGTGCCCGCTGAAGCACTTCAATGACGTCCCCTTGCTTCAACACCTCTTCGGAACAGCTGTGAAGCTGAATCAAGTCGATATAATTCGTCTTCAGCCGCTTCAAGCTGCGGTCGATGCTTTGGGCGAGCAGATCCGGGTCCCAGTCCGGAATGGCAAAGCCGGAGGCATGTCCGCATTTCGTGAACAAATAATAGTCCTTCCGGCGGTGACGGACCGCTTGTCCGATCAGCTCCTCGCTGCCTTTATAGCATTCTGCCGTATCGATAATATTCAATCCCGCATCCAGCGCCGAATCGAGCAATCGCTCCACGGTCGATACGGAAGCGCCTTCAAACCCGATCTCCGCTCCGCCGAATCCAAGCATACTGACCTGCATATCCGTATTTCCTAACTGACGTCTTTCCATGGCTTGTCCCTCCTTTGCTTCGGATTAACATTATCTTAACAAATATTTACTTCTTTGTAAGCCGCATGCGGTCAGGATAACAAAAAACCGGCCGACCCAAGCGGTCGAACCGGCTTCCATCAAGCTCATCCCTTCTGCACTACGGTACCTGCCGCACGCGTCGCCAGCCTGCCTTTCAACGAGCTCATCGTGAACAGCAGCAGCGCGCTCCAGATCAGACAGAAGCTGATCAGGTGCACGGTCGTGAACGGCTCGTCGTACAAAGTGACGCCCAGAATGAGGCTGATGGTCGGAGCCAAATATTGCAGGAACCCGACGGTCGTCAGTGACAGCCTTTGAGCCGCCTTGGCAAACCACAGCAGCGGCATCGCCGTAGCCACCCCTGACGTTGCCAGCAGCAGCTGGTAACCCGCGCTTAACGACGAAGTCGTCGATTGGCCTGTCATCCCCACAACAAGCAAATAAACGGCGGCCACAGGCAGCACGACGATTGTTTCTCCGGCGAGGCTAACCATTGGCTCCAGGTGCATTTTCTTTTTGACGAGCCCGTACACTCCGAAGCTCATTGCCAGAACCAGCGATACCCAAGGAACCGATCCGTAGCTAAAGGTCAGAACGGTTACCCCGGCTGTAGCAAGCGCCATGGCCGTCCATTGTACCGCGCGAAGCCTTTCGCCCAAGAAACAGACCCCAAGCAGCACGCTGATCAGCGGGTTGATGTAATAGCCCAGGCTCGTTTCGACAACGCGGTCGTGGTTGACGGCCCAGATGTAGATAAGCCAGTTGAGACTGATCAGCAGGGAGCACCCCACCATCGGCAAAACATTTTTGCGCTCGGAAAAAGCGCTCTTGAGCGCCTTCCAACGGCCGCCGATCAGCAGCAGCAGCGCAACGAATACGAAGGACCACACGACGCGGTGACCTAATATTTCTCCCGAGGATACGGAAATAAAGGTTTTCCAAAACAGCGGCAAAAGGCCCCAGGCAAGGTAAGCCAGCAGCCCGTAACCGATCCCAGCATTCACGTCTCTCTCTCCTTCTCTATTTCTATATAATCTGAATGACTAAAGAACCCATTATACTCCTGATCCGAGTATCCGGCAAGCACGACTTGATGATTGACGCGCTTTTATCGGGACTGTCTGCGGATACCTTTATCGATCAAATAACACACGGCAATGAAGACGAAAGCGACCGCTAACAAAGGAAAAACCGCCCCGTATAAATCCATGGAAAGAAATCCGGTTATCGTGTGAATGAAAGTTGCAATCATCCGATCAGCTCCTTTTTCTATTTAGTTCCAGTGTCGGCAATCAACCGCTTGCTCATGATATACCAGCGGTCCGTATCTCCTGGGTAGGCTTGTTCTTCGGTCACCTGGTAATCCCTTATCTTTTGAGGTGCCTATGGATGTGATTATAACGGAAATTCAAGTTATTGGAAACAAGTAAAAAGGAGACTTCCCATCTCCTGCCAACATGAGATGCAAGCCTCCTCTTCCTTCCTTTAACCAAACACATCCGTTACAAGCGAAAGGGTTAGCAACAAGCCCATGATGCCGCCTGCCGCAACAGCCCACCCTCGCCGGCTTCGTTCCGCCGCCGCCGTAACTGACCGAAAATACAGCACGGCACCGAGCAAAACCAACGCGGATTCCAGCACGATGCTGACCGTCGGGACCTGCCACAAGCCGAGTCCGAGCATCGGAAAGCCGCCTGCATTCCCCGGAAAAAGAGGCATATCGGCCCGGTGTACGAGCAGATCGAGCAGCCAGTGGCTGAATACGACCGAACCGATCGCCACTCCTCCCCGTCTCCCCCACAGCTTTCCGGCTCCCCAACCGGCAAGAAACGCAAGCAGCAAGGCCCCGGCCAGGGAATGCGTGTAATCCGCGTGAATCAGGCTTCCTCCATAGCCTTCGCCTGCAACAGGCTCCAACGTCTCCACCCCAGACAGTAGTAAGGGCACGAAAACAACGTCCAACAGCTGCGTACTCAACATAAGCGACCACAGCGGAACGTTCGGGGTTTTGACCTTGACTGCCGCGGCTAGTCCGAAATGTCCTGCGAACATGACCTAACCCTCCTTTTTCGGGTACGAGCTTGCTTTAGCTTTGGCTTTGACGTCCAGCCACCCGCACCCAACCGTGAATAATAGCACGAAGACGATAAAGCTCATGCCGGTTTCCTCCCTCTTAATTGGGCTTTGACTCCGCCTTCGCCCTTCGCTTCATCTCGTGCAGACCCGCAAGAAAGGTGTCGAGCAGCAGCCGGAAGCTGACGTCGAGATCGAGCGGGAGCCCGAATCCGCCACGCTGCTCAAGCGATGAGAAGCCGTGCAGGAGGCTGCGCAGTCCGCGTACGGCATGCAGCGCCGCATCGTCCTTCAGCTCGTACGCCTGCAGCGCGCGGACCACGAGATCGACCGTTTCGCCGGCCAAGCGCCGCACCTCCTCGTCCTGCGGGTCGGGAGCGCGGAGCGTCGCATCGTACAAGCCCGGATGCGCGCGGGCAAATGCCACGTAAGCTTTGCCCAACTCGCGTACCGCATCGTCACCCGAGCGGCCGACAACGGCCTGCGTCATGACGTGCAGCAGCTGCTCCAAGCCGTGGACGGCCAGCTTGCTGCGCAGCCCGCTTAATCCGTTCACGTGGTTATAGAGGGAGGGGGACCGAACATCCAGCTTCTGAGCGAGCGAAGCCAGCGTGACTTCCTCCAGGCCGCGGGTATCGGCGATTTCAACCGCAGCATGCAGGATCGTAGGCAGATCGAGACCGATTCTTGGCGACATCGTTTACACGCTCCTTTTCGCAACGACGGGCAGTCTGCGCTCGGCATCGGCAATGGCGCGGTCGATCGCTTCGCCGGGACGACCAAGCATGCTCCCGTGCCCTACGGCGAGCAGCGAAGGCTGATGTTCCCGAAGTTTGCGGGCGCTCTCCAGCGCAAGCTCCTTGCTCCAGGTTGCCATGGCCGGGAACGGAAACCAAGGCCGGACTTGACCCGACACGGCGATGCCGCCTCTTGTCTGGAACGCGTCGCCTGCGATCAATGCCCGGTTGCGGCTGTCCAGGAAGGCCATCGAGCCCGGCGTATGTCCGGGGGCCGCCACAGCCAGCAGCGACCCGATCCGGTCGCCGTCCTGAAGCAGCACGTCGGCCCCTGTCTGCACGTTCTTCGGCACGCCGCCGCGGATTGGAGTATTCGGTTCGCCCGGCTCCAGCGTGACATCGCCTGTCAACAGCCGCGCATCCCGGGCGGAAATATGCACCGGAACGCCGGGCAGCGCTCGCTTCAGCTGATCGAGTGCGCCGACATGATCGTCGTGCGCGTGGGTCAAGACAATCCGCGTAATCGGCTTCCCGATGGTTTGAGCCGCATGCAGAATTCCTTTGGCACTATACGGGAGAGCCGCGTCGATCAATGTCAAGCCGTCGTCCTCTTCGACAAAGTAACAATTTACCGGAAAAATACGCGGCATAAACGTCAGTTGGTAGACGGTCAGTTCTTGTTTGATTTGCATCGCTATATCGCCCCTTAGTTAAATAACTAATATCGTTAGTTTCATAATAACTAATGGCATTAGTTTTTGCAAGCCTATTTTTTGTGACGGATGAAAAAACAAAAAAAACAGTTACCTTGGAAGATAACTGTTTCTGTTGCCTTATGGCCCAAACATGAATCAAGCTGAACCTTTGCGTGCCGCGGCCGATCAGCCCCGCTTCACCGCCCCCGTACTGCTTATCTATAAGCTTCGATCCCGGCGTGAAACGCTTCGGGATCGTCGTTCTCCAAGCCGAACAACGCTTCCTGCAGCGCGAACGTCCCTTGATAAAATTTCACCCGCTCCAGCAGCCCTTCCATATCCAGGTTAAGCTCGATCATATGCTGCAAAAACGGCTCCCCATAAGAAGCGAGCAGCCCCGCATAATCCACCGCCGGGTCCCCCGGACGACGAACCGAAGTCGAGGATGCCGCTAATTTCGCGCCGCCTCGGATCGTAAAGGATGTTCGAGCCCCCCAAATCGCCGTGAACGAGCACCGGCACGATTCGAAAGTTGGACCCGTTGCCGAGAAAGCTAGCAAAGTGCCGCTCCGTCCACCGCTGCGCATCCCGGTTCATATGAGGATACAGCTTGGCACGAATGCGTTCGAACAGATCCGACCATTCGCGATAACCGTCGTACTCCGGCCCGGACTCTCCCAATGCATCGGCAGGTATCCTGTGCAACTCGTTCAAGAAGGCGGCAAGCTGCCGGGCAATCCCGCGAACCATGGGAACACCTGCGCTCTCCAATTCATTCCACTGCCCGTCCAATAACGGTTCCCCGGGAATTCTCGGGTAGCCGACAAACACGTTGCCGACCCGCTCGGATTGGAGATTCCACTTCGCCGGGGCCGGGACCGGGATCGACACCCGTTCCTTCACGGTGTTCAGAAGCCCGACTTCGTAGCGTAGCCGCTCGATTCCTTCAACATATTTGGGAAATCGGAAAATCCACTCGCCATTGACCAACAGCACATCGTTGTTTTGACCGGACTCGATGGCCTCGACCACGCGCAGCGGCAGCTCGGGACAATAGTGCCTGAGCGTTTCCATATACAAAGTTTTATGTTCCATACGCTTCAACTTCCCCGCACCACGGCGATGCAGCCGTTCAAGCTTCTGCCGGTTTGGTCGCCCGGATCGAGAACAGCATCGGGATAAACTCCTTCCCTTTCATCCTCCACCAGCCGTCTTCGCCCTTCTCCATCAGCCCTGGGAACTTCTCATACATGCAGAAGGGAAACTCGTGAACGAATTCGATGCGCAGCCCGGCTTGAATCAGCGCCGTCACGATGGAGCCCAGCGAATGCGCCCATTCGTAGGTGACGGAATTGTTGATCTTGGCGTTCCGGTCGGCATACGTACCCTCAATATCGATCACGATCGCTTCGCCTTCGAAATACGAATAAACCATACGCAGCTCTCCGTCGACCATTTCGAAAATATCGGCAAGCGGATGACCTTCGGCAATATAGAAAGTGCCGCCGGGCTTCAGCTTCTCGTAGATGATTTCCGCCCACCGCGTCAAGTCCGGCAGCCAGCACAGAACGCCGTAAGACGTGAACACGATGTCGAACGTCTCCTCCGGCAGCGCCTGAGGCACATCGTACACATTCGCGCATACGAACCGGGCGTCCAGCCCCAGTTTGTCGTTCAGCGAGCGGGCCAGTTTGACCGCTTCTTCGGCAAAATCGACCCCGGTCACCCGCGCTCCGAGCCTGGCCCAGGATAAGCTGTCCTGTCCGAAATGGCACTGCAGATGCAGCATCGACTTCCCCGCCACGTCGCCCAATTCATCCAGTTCGACCGACAAGAGAGACGAACGGCCGGCCAGAAACGATGCCAAGTCGTAAAACTCGGATTGCTCGTGCACCGGCGTTCGGTCGTTCCAGTTGTCCCGATTTTTGTTCATTCCGCATTCCATATGGAAAACTCCTTCCAGATTACGATCCTTTCCATTCTATCGCAATCCCGAAAGAGGTGTAAATATCCATAAATGGTTGAAGCTAAAAAATCCGTTCCGGCAGCATCCCTTCCCGCAGACTTAGTCGTTCAACGGGTCGACTTGAACGGCCGCTTGCTTCCCGCTAACCTGGATGCCCGTTTTCTTGCGCCCGCTCGCGGCCAAATCGTTCAGCAGCGATTCGAGCAGCGCTTTGGCTTTGGCCCCCTCCTTGCCTTGAATCCGCACGACGAATTGGACGGCGTCCCCGGATTTCAATATCCGCTCCGCCTGCTGCTTCTTCGTCTCGTAATCGTGCTCCTCGATCTGCGGCGTCAGCCGAATTTCCTTCAGCTTCGGCGCCCGCTCGCGCTTGCGGTCTTGCTGCGCCTCCTCTTTCGCCGCCCCGGCGCGGATCAGCTTGCACGGCGGCGGACTGCTCATGAGCGACGTGCAGACCAAGTCAACCTTGAGCTTCCGGGCCATCGCCAGCGCCTCGGCGGTAGGGACGATGCCGAAATCTTCGCCATCGACTCCGGTTAAATGAACCTCGGGCGCTTTAATTTTTTCGCTAAGAATCATTGTGAACCCACCTAAACTTTCGATATAATGAACCCATCTTACCGCTTAGAAGGAGATTTTTCAATGAACCGCAAAGAAATCGAAGAGCAGGTCATCCGCAATTATCAGCGGGACGAAAATATTATGATTCTCGCGTTCGCCCAGTGGTGCGTCAACCACGGCCTCGATCCCGCACTGCTGTATGAGCGCGCCTACCCGCAGCAGGAAGCGAACGCCGCGCTTCAGCAAGCGCTGGAGCTGACCGTGCCGAAGGAGGAAGCCGGGGAAGTGCCGGACGATACGCTGCTCGGCGTGCTGTCCATGTTCGGCAACGAAGATCTGGCCTTCGTCGTTACGCAAGAAATCGCGAAGCGCCAAAAGTCCGGACGGTAAGCCCGGTATCGCCGGAGTCACAGCTTGAGCCTGCCGCTCGCAGGCTCCCGCCCGGCGTATTTCGTTCATGCTGGCATCGAAACCTCGCCTCCCCGACCACCAGATAAATGATCCCCTCCCCTAGCCAACCGCGCCCAATCACTCGCCGCCAACAATAGAGGAACTGCTATGCGTTATATCATTCATTTCGCCGTTTTCTGCGCGAATAGAGGAACTGACGTTCGCTAAAAATCCCGTCCCGAGAACCATAAACATTTTTCGACACAGGTAAAGCATCCTGCTTCCTCTAAGCTCCGACGAACGCTCGGACGTTCCGTTTAACGCATCGCAGTTCCTTTATTTTCCGGCCCCATCGCTGTCAGCCTCACGCACTTGTCATCTGCACCCACTCAGCGCTTTCGCACAACCCGAAAATCTTAGCATATCCGTCCACGTCGGAAACTCACCTATTACCATAGCCGCAACCCCACCAAATTCTATTCTTTGCACACAAAAAAGACCGGTTTCGATGGAATCCGGTCTTTTCGGCATGTCCGCCGATGGCTGGCGGAGCGGGGCGAATCAGCTTAAGCTTTGGTTCACTCGTTCGACAATCTGGTCGGATGTCATGCCTTGAGCATTGATAACGGAAGCTTTCGTTGCGGTTTCCGCGATGCCCAGGACGTCCTTGTCCTGTCCGGAAATAACGCAGCAGTCGCAATTTTGCAAATTCGCGTTATCGACCGATACGACTTCGTGCCCGCTCTGCTGCAGCGCGTCCTTCACATCCTGCAAGCTGTTTTCCACTGCAATTCTCGCCATGATCTTCCCTCCTTATCCAGATTGTAGTATACCGAGCTCCGGCTGTTTTTATTCGCTGTCGCGGGCCCTCTTCTGCTCACCAACCTCGTCCGCATCGACCAAGCTGTCGACTAGATGGGTAAGCAGGCTTTCCATATCTCCGATATGGCTTTCATCGATTTTACGGATAAACTCGATATGTATGCGGTAAGCGCCTTTTTCTTCCGAACGCCCGCCTCCCGAATGTCCGGTGCCGTCGTCCGGAACGAACTCCGCCGACCTTTCGTGAAGGATCCGGGCTTCCTCCGCCCACCGGTCCGCCATGGCCCGGTGGAGCTCCGCTGCGTGCTCGCAATGGCTGAGCGGCATGTCCAGTCTGAGATCCAGCTTGGCGCCGGGCCGCTCGCCGGGTTCGACAAGCCGGAACCGTTCCCCTGCGAAGTCGGACAACACGCTGGTCATGCTGATTTCCGCTTGGCAGCAGCCTTCATCGCGTCGGATGCGCATGCTGAATATCCGTTTCATGCTGGCCAGATCGATGAAATCCTCCCGGCCGATGACCCGGATCGTTTGCTCCGCATCCAAATCGTACAAATGTCCTTCGAGCACTACTTTCAAATTATCGAATATCGTCGGGTCAAACAAGGTAACTTCCCCTTTCGCAGCATGGCTTTACGCCTGCGGCAAATGGCGGATATCCAGCACGTCGCCCTGAGCGAATCATAAACGTGGTGGAGGGCGGACGG
>NZ_JTHN01000074.1 GCF_001399685.1 Paenibacillus sp. A3 | reverse complement strand
CCTGTTCCTCGGTCAACGAACGAATCTGCTAGCTGTGCTCAGCATGGCGGTTGCGATTCTGGGCGCGGCCATGATCGGATGGGGCGACTGGGGGCTGACCGGAGAAGCGCTGCTCGGCGACCTGCTGTCCCTGCTCGGAACGGCGGCGATGGCCGTGCAAATTCTGCTGGCCAAAAGCATGCTGAAGCGCATTCCCGCCTTTGTCTTCAGTTTTTTCGTCTTTGTGCTTGCCGCGCTGGTGCTCGCCGTTTACAATCTGGCGGCGGGATTGCCTTTTACCGGCTACGATTCGAGAGAATGGGGCATCTTTCTGCTTCTGGCCGTCGTTCCGACGCTGTTCGGCCACTATTTGTTCAACTGGCTGCTGAAGTATATGCGTCCCGAATCCGTATCGATGAGCGTCCTCGGGGAGCCGCTGGGCGCAACGATTTTGGCCTACCTGCTGCTTGGCGAGAGCATCACGTGGATGCAAGCCGCCGCCGGCTTCGTCCTGTTGTCCGGAGTATGGATGTTCCTCCGCTCGAACGAACGGGAAGCCGTCGCCGCCCAGACCGGCAAGACAGAGATGACCTAAGCGTAAAAAGCCGCTGCATCCCGGAAACCCGGGGGCAGCGGCTTTTGTTCATACGCTTGACTGAGATTATAGTACGCGGCGTGCCGTCTTATAATGCTTGCTCCACCAGCCGCTGTTCAGATCGGAGATCGTGACGCCCGGTTTGCCGTACGTGTGCAAAATTTTCCCGTTTCCAATATAAACCGCAACATGATGAATTGGGGAGTAGAAGAAGACCAGGTCTCCCGGCTTCAATTGGCTTTTTGGCACATAGGTGCCGACTTTGGATTGAGCTTTAGACGTACGCGGCAGCTTCACACCGTATTTGCCGTAGATCGTCGCCGTGAAAGAAGAGCAGTCGAATGCTTTGGTGTTACCGACGCGCGCACCGAACTTATAAGGGGTGTGCAGGTAGCTTTTCCCTGTGGAAATAATGCTTTGCGCTTTGGATGCGGAATACGCGTAAGCACTATTGGCCGGAGCCGCGAGCGTGCTGCCGAACAGAAAAGCCGTACACAGGCCGATCGACAGTACCATGTTCCCCCAGCGTTTTCCAAACAGTTGTTTCATCTGTAACGTCCTCCTTGAAGTCAGGTTTGGCTGATTGCCTGTACCCCACTATAGCACAGATGAAAACGCAGGTTTTTCCGCCAAACTCCGCTTAAGGCCTGCCGTCCGGCGCTTCAGAGCCGTTTATTAGAAATTCGTGAGAATACTCTCATGTTGTTCTTATTAAAACGCTGTCAAGGATGATTTTGGCAGCTTGACCGTCGCCGTCGTCCCCTTCCCTTCCTCGCTGTCCAAGCGGATCAAGCCTTGATGCAGCTCGACAATTTGCTTCGCTATCGCAAGGCCCAGACCCGATCCTCCGGTGCCACGGCTTCGCGCTTTATCCACGCGATAGAACCGCTCGAACAGCAGAGGAAGCTCCCCGGGCGGAATCCCCATTCCTTGATCCGTCACCCGGATAACAACGTAACGTTCCTCCTCATCGCATTCGACGAGAACATTCTTCCGGCTGTACTTGATCGCATTGTCCATCAGGATGATCAGCAGCTGCTTCAGCCTTGCCTCATCGCCGCTGATTGTATCTCCTCCGAACCAATGCGGACGACAATATCTCTTCCAAACGCCTGGCGCATTTGCTCGGCGGTCGAGCGGATCAACTCCGCGATGCGGACGGGGTGCAGCTCCGTTTGCGCGTGACGCTCCACCTCCGCCAGCCGCAGCAGAGCGTCGATGAGCCCTTTGAGGCGTACGGTTTCCGAATGAATCGCATTCAGCGCTTCCTGCCGGATAGCAGGGTCCTGGGCTCCCCATCGGCGCAGCAGCGACGTATAGCTCTCGATGACGGTCAGCGGCGTCTTCAGCTCGTGCGAGGCGTCCGCGACAAAATGCTTCTGTCTCCGGTCGTTTTCCTGCAAACGCACGATCATTTCGTTGAATGTTCGGCCGAGCTCGCCCAGCTCGTCCTTTTTTGCCGTAAACTGGGGGCTGAGCAGAATAAAATCCCCTTTGCTTCGGATCGTTCGCATCGTCTCCAGCAATTGACGGATCGGATGGACGAGCGCCTTTGTATAGAAAAAACCGACGAGCGGCGAAAACAGCAGCACGCTGCCCGTCGTCACCGTTAGTCCCGCAACCAGAAGCTCCATAAAGGCCGCGACGACGTTCAGCCCTTTACCAAGCTCCAGCAGTCCGATCTGCACGTTGTTTTTAGCGACAATCGGCACTTGAATGAACAAAATAAGCAGGCCCAGCTCGTTCTGCACGACGGTGTGATACTGTGTCCGGTATGTCGCCGGGTGGGCCGGCAGCTCCTCGCTTGCCGACACTTGCGCGCGCACGGCGCCGTCCGGCGAAATAATTCGAATGAGTGAGTCGGGCTCCAAATATTGTTGCAGCAGCCTGGAATTCCAATTGGCCGGATGATGGATCTCCGTATCGCGCAAGATGATTTTCGCTTTATTCCACAGCTGCCGCACTTCGTTATCCGTCGTCTTCTTCAAAATATAGTAATAGATGAACCAGTTGAAAAAGATGACAATCAGCAAAATCCACAAGCCCGACAGCAGCATCAATCGCGTCCGCAGGCTCATGGCTCGGGGTCCGTCAGCTCGTAGCCGACGCCTCGCGCGGTCTTGATCAGCTTGGGCTGATAGCCTTTGTCAATCTTCTGGCGCAAATAGCGGATATAGACGTCTACAATGTTGGTGTCGCCTACGAAATCGTAGCCCCACACGTCGGAAATAATTTGCTCTCTCGTCAGGACGTGCCCTTTGTGCTGAATCAAATATTGCAGCAAGTCGAACTCCTTCGGCGTCAGTTTAATCGGGTTGTCTCCGCGCGTCACTTTTCGCGCTTTAAGATCGACGGTCAAGTCCGCCGCGCTCAACGTGTCGGTATCCGGCTTCTGACGGTTCGTCAGCCCGATCAAATTGCGGACGCGCGCCAGCAGTTCCTCGATCACGAACGGCTTCGTAATATAGTCGTTCGCTCCTTGGTCAAACCCGCTGACAATATCGGGTGTCGCATCGCGGGCCGTCAGCAAAATGACAGGCACTTCCTCATTAACTTGACGGATGCGCCGCAGCACTTCCAGTCCGTTCCATTCCGGAAGCATAACATCGAGCAAAATAAGGCTCCAAGGCTTGGAAGTAGCCAGTCTGGCCCCTTCCCGGCCGTCATGCGCCGTCTCGACCTCGTAGCCCTCGTGTTCGAGCTCAAGCATCAGCACCCGGGCGATATGTTCTTCGTCTTCAATGACCAGAATAGATTGCGTCATACGTTCTCCTGCAGCCGTTTGTATACAGGGTAACCATTCCAGCCCGACCGTATTCCGTATGCAAAGATCACCGCCGAGTCATGCTCCGGCGCCTTGACGTCCCATGGAAAATATGCTAATTTCAGCGTAATCTGCCGCCAAAAAAGGAGTCGTCGTTAATGTTTCATGCCTCAGCCTATACAGGAACGCGCGAGGAAAATTACACGCTGCTCATTTCCCAATTGTCCGCGCTTATCGAAGATGAGCCGAACCGGATTGCCAACCTGGCCAACGCCGCTGCGCTGCTGAACCAGTTTCTGGAGCGGATCAACTGGGTCGGGTTTTATTTATTCGAGGAGGGAGAGCTGGTGCTCGGGCCTTTTCAAGGCTTGCCCGCCTGCGTGCGTATTCCGCTCGACAAGGGCGTCTGCGGCCGCGCAGCCAGCCTCCGGGAAACGGTTCGCGTCGCAGACGTTCATCAATTTCCCGGTCACATCGCCTGTGACGCGGCCTCGCAGTCGGAAATCGTCGTTCCGATTCTTCATAGTGAGCGCCTCATCGGTGTACTGGACATCGACAGCCCGGAGAAAAATCGTTTCGACGAGACGGATCAGCACTATTTGGAGCTGTTCGCGTTGAAGCTCGCAGAACGGATGTAACGTAGGGCGAATCCACACGAAAAACCGGAATTCGAGACGGTTTCCCGCTCGAATCCCGGTTTATCCTCGAATTCCCTAAATCATCCAGCTTTAACCTTCTTTATTTTGGTTCGCGGCTTCCTGCCGCTCGCTGCCGAAGGCCATCACGAGATTTTGAATTTTTTGCAGCCGGATATATTCGTTCTGCTTCAGGTCGCTGCGGAAGTACGCGTATAAATACGCCCCCTCCAAAAAACTAAGTCCGGGATAGCATACAAGATCCGAATTCGTGTACGGATTATCGAGCAGCACCTGCCACTCCCCTTCGCGCTCTTCGGCCGGAATGGTCTCCAGCACCGTTTGCTTGTATGCGGCCATCCGCTCGAATTCGTCCCATATGTTGACCCAGGACGGGCTGTACGTCTCCGGCTTGGGAAACAATTGCCGGGCCCGCTCTAATAATCCGTTCACGGATTCCATGTCACCGTCCGAAAATTGCTTCAGACGGTCCCGGAAGCCTTCAAGCAGCAGCCGGAAGGCAGTAAAGCCCTGGCTTCGAATCGATTCCCGAAAGGCGGCCAGTTCCTGCTCGGTGCCCGCCGCTTCGAAATCGGCAAAAGGGTTTCTTTTCATCAAGATACCATTCCCCGTTTTATAGTCGTTCGGAGGCGGAATGAACGGTTAGCTGGCCGTCTCCGCTCAGGCGCACCCGGCGCGACGGATCGTTCTTCAGCTTCACGTTGCAGAGCTTGACACGATCCTCTTTGATCAGAAGGATATGCCAATCCTGGGGGTGATCATACCCGATGCTCTCCAGAAACGAATGCTTGTCCGCCTCGGCCTGCCCCTCGTCCTCCCACTGTTTGACGCCGAAATAATCGAAATCGTATACGTTTTTTTGAATGCATGCGGCGATTTCGCCGGAATCGGCATGTCTCAGTACATAAGGCATCGAATGTCCTCCGAATCGGTTCTGAAAATGAAAAGGCGCAAGCTCAAAGAACGAGTTTGCGCCCGAGGTTCGTGCCGGCCTTACCTTTTTACAGGTAAGGATTTTCGTGCTTCGCCTTGAGACGGCTCCAACGGCGTTCGACTTCGTTCTCGAACGATTGCAGCGCCTCTGCGTATTCGGGCTTCGTCAGGTGCTTCGTCTTGCCCATATTTTTCAACCAGTCGCCGACCGGAATCCGCTTGTTCTTCTCTTCCGGATTGAACGTGATCGTCGTTACGCCGTTCTCCACTTCGTACAGCGGGAAGAAGCAGGAGTTGACGGCTTGATCGATCAACGATTGTCCGATTTGTTCCTCGGACAGCCAGTTGAGCGGACAGGTGATGAGGATTTTGCCGTAAACCAGACCCTCGTTCTGCGCATAAAACTGCGCCTTGGCGGCTTTTTTCAGCAAATCCTGCGGGTTCGCTTCGGACCCGGTGAATACGTAAGGAATGTTCGTCGCAGCCATAATCTGCGGCGTATCTTTATGATGGAACAGCTTGCCGCCCTGGTGCTTCCCGACATTGGACGTGGAGGTCCGGTGGCCGAGCGGCGTCGAATAGGACAGCTGCGCGCCGGTATTCATGTAGCCTTCGTTATCGTATTCGAGAATAATCATTTTATGATTGCGCAGCGCAGCGCCGATGGCCGGGCCCATCCCGATATCCATCCCGCCGTCGCCGGTGATCATGACGAACGTGAAGTCGTCCGGCAGGTTCAGATGCTCCAGCTCGCCGCGGCGTTTGCGCTCCCAGAACATTTCCACGACGCCGGAAAGCGTGGCCGCGCCGCTTTGGAACAAGTTGTGAATGTAGGTCGCTTTATGCGAAGAATAAGGATATCCCGTCGTTACGACCATCGCGCAGCCGGTATGGAACAGCGCCACGATATCTCCTTCGATCCCTTTGAAGAACAGCTCCAGACCGGAGAAAATACCGCAGCCCGGACAGGCCCCGTGCCCCGGCGCAAGCCGCTTCGGCTTCTTGGTCAGCTGGCGGATCGGCGGAACCTTCACTTTCAATTGGCCCGTCGTCTCGTCTTTGTCGACCGTAATCAATCCGGTCTTCAAATCCTCGTATTTCATCGGCTCAATGACACGCTGCGGCTTCTTGTCGGGATCGCCCGGCGTATGTCCGTAATAATCGAACGGAACGTCGACCCGGCCTTTTTGAACCGCTTCGATCGCCAATTCGAACAGGTGATGACCGTCCTCGGCGTAGAAATCTTTGCCGCCCAGTCCGTAAATCCGGCTGATGACCATCGTATCGCGGTTGCCTTCCGTGAACAGCGCCGCTTTGATTTCCATCGTCATGTTCCCGCCGTACGCTCCGTATGAATCCGCGCGGTCGCCGATCGTGACGGCTTTGACGTTTTTAAGCGCTTCGGCAATCTGCTTCTGCGGGAACGGGCGAATCATATTCGGTGCGATCGAGCCGGCTTTTATGCCTTTGGCCCGCAGCTGGTCAACGACATCTTTAATGATCTCGGAGGACGAGTTCATCAGGAATACCGCCACTTCGGCATCTTCCATCCGGTACAGGTCGAGAATCGGATAATCGCGGCCCGTCAGCACCAGGTATTCTTGACGGATACGGTCGAACACTTCCCCGGCATTGTACATCGCAACGGACTGCTGATAGCAGTTGTTGATGTAATCCGGCTCGTTCATATAAGGTCCTACCGTAATCGGATTGTTGCGGTCAAGCACGTGAGGGAACTGCTTCGGCTGCTCGCCGATAAAGGCATGCACGTCCGATTTGTGGGCGAACGTTTGCACGCGGCGTTTTTGGTGGGAAGTGAAATAACCGTCGGAAGCGACGATGACCGGCAGGCGAACCTCCGGATCTTCGGCCAGCTTGATGGCCATAATGTTCATATCGTAAACGGCTTGCGGGTCGCGGCACATCAGAATCGGCCAGCCCGTATTGAGCGCGTAGTACAGGTCCGAGTGGTCGCCGTGGATGTTCAGAGGTCCGGATACCGAGCGGCAGACGAGGTTCAAAACCATCGGGAATCGGGTCCCGGATTGTACCGGCATCTGCTCCAGCATATACAAATAACCGTTCGCGCTGGTCGCGTTGAACACGCGTCCACCCGCGGTGGAAGCACCGTAGCAAATCCCTGCCGAGCCGTGCTCGCCGTCCGCCGGAATCAGCTTGATGTCATGCTGGCCGTTCGCCTTCATCAGATCGAGGAACTGCGCGACCTCCGTCGACGGCGAAATCGGGAAATAACCCATAATATGGTAGTTGATTTGGTGAGCCGCATAAGCCGCCATCTCGTATGCCGTCTTCGTGCTTGATCCACTGCTCGACCGTACCTTGGCTGACCTCTTTGTTAATCTCAATAGCCATTAGTTTGGTTCACCTCTCCCTGCTAACAGGTATTTATCTTACTGGGCCAAGCTGAAACGATGCGGCACGCGATGCTCTTCCCCGTAGCCTTCCGTCTCGCGGTTGGAGGACAGCGCCTCGGTCGGACAGGCGACGACGCATTTCAGGCAGCCTTTGCAGTATTGATAGTCGATGCCTTGAAGGAACATTTGCGGACGTCCTTTCTTGTCCGGCTGTTCGTCCCACACGAAGCAAAAGTCGGGACAGGCGGTATCACAGGCCGCGCAGTGAATGCATTTCTCGTCGTCAAAATGCGGCATCATCCCGCTGCGCGATATGCTGAGGTCCTTCAGGATGCTGTTCCCCGGATTCACCACCATCCCGCCGATCGGCTGGGTCTCGTAACCGTACACCGGAATATCCCACCGCTTCGGCATCGGCATCTCCACGCCCTCCGGCAGCGCGAACGTCTGGAACTGCACCTCGTCATAGCCGCGCTGGAACGTACGCAGGGCAGGCTCGACCGCGCCGGGGTATTTTTTCTCCAGCGACTTGCGGATAATGCCCTTCATGTGTTCGAAATCGAGGAAGTCGCACAGCCGGAACAGACTGCCCAACATCGCCATGTTGACGCGGTTTTTCTCCTCCAGCGCAATGCCGGTTGCATCGACCACCGCGATGGTGCCGCCGATCAGCTTCATTTTTTCTTTCAGGGCTTCCGGACTTTTTGCCGAATTGACCAGAACCAGACTATCCTCGTAAATTCCGCTGATCACGTTGACCGTTTTCGACAAGTTCTCATGAAAGATGCCGACGACATGCGGACGTTCCACTGGAGTCGTATCGCGAATATTCGTATTTATGTCGCAAAAACGGATATGCGCTTTAACCGGCGAGCCTTTTTTCTCCGAACCGTAAGAAGAAAAGCTCACGCCGTTGAACCCGCTTCCAACGACGCCAGCCTCCGCAAGCATTTTCCCCGCCAAGTTGGCTCCCAGGCCGCCGATGGATTCGAGCCGAATTTCAAAGAAGCCGAGGTCGTTCATTTTCGGTAGAACTCTCATCTGTTCAACTCCCCTCATGTTTGAAAAGTTATACTATTTCCACAATTCAGTATACCAGTTTATACCTGACTCGCATAGGGCTTTGGGCTTGAAAGTTTCGTGTCGCAAGCGCTTTCGTCAACTAAGCTTCCATTGCTCGAGCACTTGACCTGACACGGCTTTTTTAAGTGGTATTTATTAATACCACCATAAAAGGTGGGGCGGCGCTGCATCGAATGGCTACGGCCTATCGGATTGTCCGAGCTGGAGACCAATTGTTACTTGACGCTGCATGGGGAGCCCGGCTTATCAGGCTCTTGCCTATGATATGAAACACAAAGGATGGGATATTGGATGACCGGGATCGATATTGCTTTTTGCTTAGGACTGCTGAAGGAGGTTGGAGACGACCTGTATGCGAAATTTGCGGAGACGCAAGGAACCCTGCCGCACGATTTCGAGGAGCTTGCACAGCGTTTTCGGCTGCTTAACGGCCAAGCCGAGGAGGTTGGAGCTAAAGCATGCCGTCGTCGCCACCTCCCACCCTGCCCCGGTTTCCAAAGACGGCACGCTGATGCAGACGGTACGCTTCACCCGCAGTTGGTCGCCGCCTTGCAGGAGGAGGCTGTTTGACAGGCCCCGCTGGAGGAGACTAAATCAAAAACCAAGCCCTAACATGCCGCCGGGCTTGGTTTCTTTTCCATCAACTATTGCCACTTGCCGCCTTCGACGATAATTTCGTTCGGGTCTACGTCCGGACCGAGCTCCGCCTTGACGTACTTGTCGTAGAGCTGAAGCAGAAACTTTTCCTTCCCGAGCGCCTCCAGCTCCTGATTGACCCATTCCCGCAGCTCGTTGTTTCCTTTTTTCACTGCCGGAGCGATCGGAGCTTCTTTCTCCAGCTTCTCGGGAAGGACGGTGAAGCCGGGATTTTTGCGCACCCAGCTCAACAAGATAAGGCTGTCTTGGGCGTAAGCGGGGCTCCGTCCGTCCTTGAGCGCTTGAAGCGACTCGGTATTTTTCTCAAATTTGATCAATTCGACGTCCGGGCGGTTTTTGGTCAGGAAAATATCGGCGGTCGTTCCTTTCGTGACGATCACCTTTTTCCCTTTCAAGTCGGCCAGCGACTTGATGCCGCTATCGTCGCGGACGATGACCTGCGTCGCCGCCTTCAAATTCGGGTTGGTGAAATCGACCGCCTGCTTCCGCTCCTCAGTCACCGTCATGTTCGCGACGATGAGATCGACCTTGTCGCTTTGCAGAAAAGGAATCCGGCTAGCCGGTTCGACGACCACGAACTCAACTTTGCTTTCATCGCCGAGGAGATCTTTGGCGAACCGTCTCGCCAAGTCGTTGTCGAAGCCGACAAGCTTGCCCTTCTCGTCCGTAAAGCCGAACGGAGGCTTATCCGAAAACACGCCGACGATCAGCTTGCCGCGGTCTTTGATTTTTTGCAGCGCGCCCGCCTGCTTCGGCTCCGAAGCGGCTCCCGGCTTCGGATCGTTCGTCGCCTTTCCGCCCGTGCCGCAGGCGGCAAGCAATCCGAAAACCAAGCTTAAAACCAATATGGATAATTTTCTCTTTTTTATCATCCGCTCTCTCTCCCTTTCCATGTCTCCACAAGCAAAAATTTGTCCAAAAAGCGCCGGGCCCGCTCCGTTTCCGGTTTCGTAAAAAACGTGTCCGGCGAGCCCGTCTCGCAGATTCTCCCTTCGTCCATGAAGACGATCCGGTCCGCTACCGCCCGGGCAAAGCCCATTTCATGGGTGACGATCACCATCGTCATGCCCTGCTCGGCCAGACCGAGCATAACCTCCAGCACCTCCTTGACCATCTCGGGGTCCAGCGCCGCCGTGACCTCGTCGAAGAGAATGACCTCCGGGTTCATGCACAGCGCCCGCACAATGGCAATTCGCTGCTGCTGACCACCCGAAAGCTGCCTCGGGTAGGCGTGCTTCTTATCGAGCAGCCCGACGCGCTCAAGCAGCTTCTCCGCCTGAGCCTCGGCTTCCCGCTTGGACCGGCGCTGGGCCTTGACCGGACCAAGCACGATATTTTGAAGAACGGTCAAGTGCGGGAACAGATGGTAGCTTTGAAATACCATGCCGATCTGCTGTCTGATGTGCTGCCAGCGAACGTTCCCCGAGGTCAGCTCCTGTCCGCAAAACCGGATGCTGCCGGTTTGAGCCGTTTCCAACCCGTTCAGGCACCGCAGCAAGGTGCTCTTGCCGCAGCCGCTCGGTCCGAGGATGACGACCACCTCGCCTTTGGCAATCTGAAGGTCGATGTCTCGCAGCACCCAATGCCGGTCGAACACTTTGCTTACCTTCGTCAGTTCAAGCAAAATCCCGGACACCCGCCTCTCCTCCTCTCCGCAATTTGTTTTCCATTTTTCTGGATAAGACGGACAGCGGATAGCACAGCGCAAAATAAAGCAGGAACAACGTGCCGTAGATCAGCACGGATTCTCCCGTCCGTTCGATAATTTGCTGACCCGTCTTGATGATTTCCGTAACGCCGATCAGGACGGCGAGCGACGTCGTTTTGACGATGCGGGTATACACGTTGATGACGGGCGGAATCATGCGGCGCAGCGCCTGCGGAAGCAGGACGTGGACATAAAGCTCCACCGGGCTCAGGCCAATCGATTGCCCCGCTTCCTTCTGCCCTTTGGGCAGCGAGATCAGGGCGCCGCGGACCACCTCGCCGACCTCCGTCATCCCCCACAGCGACAACACCATAACGGCGCAGGCGAAGCCGGGCAGATCGATGCCGAAGAAGATGGGCAGACCGAAGAAAAAGAAAAACAGCCAGACCAAAATCGGAATCGACCGAAACAGCTCCAGATACGTCCGGGTAAGCACGCCCAGCCAGCGGCTGCGGGAGGCCCGAAGAACACCGAACACAAGGCCGCCGAACGTGCTGCACACGATGCAGTACAGCGCGAGGGTTAACGTCTGAAGCAAGCCCTTGCTGAGCTGAGGAAGCGATACGATCAAGAGATCAAATCCCGAACTGGCCATGCCGGAACCTCCTTTCCACCCATGAAAGCAAGAAGGACAGCGGCAGGAAAAGCAGCGCATACAGGAAAGTCATCAATAGAAGCATTTCGTAGGTTTTGTAGTAGAGCGCGATGTAGTTCGTGGTGGTGTACAAAATTTCAGGGATGGCTACCGCAGAAACGACCGTCGTTTCTTTCAGCAAAAAAATAAAATTCGCAAACAAGGACGGTGTCGCAATCCGCAGCGCTTGGGGCAGAACGATAATGCGAAACAGCTGCCAGCGGGACAGGCCCAGCGCCAGCCCAGATTCCCTTTGGCTCCCGGATACGGCCTCGATTCCGGCGCGGAACACCTCCGTGAAATACCCGCCGCCGAGGAACGTCAGCGCGAGTACCGCCGTGGCGTAATTGGACAGATGGATGCCCAGAGACGGCAGCGCAAAATAAACGAAGAATAACTGAATCAGCAGCGGCGTATTCCGCGCAAGCTCGACGTAGGCGCGTACCATCCAGGTCAGCCCGCCCACCCAGAAAAAGATAATGGCCGAGTTCAGCGCAGCCACGAGCAGCGAAGCGACGATGGCGATTCCGGCGACGGCAAGCGTCACGAGTGCCGCATGGCCGAAGTCCGGCAGATGGTCGAGCATGAATGCGGTATCGAGTGTCATGTCGATGCTTTTCGCTCCTGTCCGCCCGCGTGGCCCTCCGGCCGGAGCCAAGACCCTTCTCGGCCGGTCAGCCGTTCGCCCGGCTGCAGCACAGGCGGGGCAGCCTGAACCGTATTCGGGTATTTCACCCCTGAGCCAGTGTTCAATACGACGACGGTCTCCTCCTCCCGAATCCAACCGCTGCTCCGCAGCAAACGGGCGGCCGCGAACGCCGCAGCGCCCTCCGGGCACACAAAGGCTCCCTCCTCCCCGGCAATCCGGAGCTGCTCGCGCAGCAAAGTCCGGTCATCGACCGCTACCGCGCAGCCGTCCGTCCGATAGATCGCGTCGAGCACGAGAAAATCGCCGAGCGCTTTAGGGACGTTAATGCCGAAGGCCACCGTGGAAGAAGCGGGCCAGAACGCCGATTCGGCTTTCTTCTCCTTCCACGCTTGAACAATCGGGGCGCAGCCCTCCGCTTGGACGGCGACCAGTCTCGGCAGCTTGCCTTGAACCCAACCCAGCGCCTGAAGCTCCTGAAGCGCTTTAAAGATGCCGATCAAGCCGACACCGCCGCCGGTCGGATACAGGATGACGTCGGGCAGCCGCCAGTTCAATTGCTCCGCGATTTCGAAGCCCATCGTTTTTTTGCCCTCGATCCGGTACGGCTCCTTTAACGTCGACGCATCGTACAGGCCTTCTTCCGCGATAGCCCGGGCAACGATTTTGCCCGCGTCGCTAATCAAGCCGTCGACCAAGTAAAGACGGGCTCCGGCGGCGGCGCATTCTTTGCGTGTGATCTCCGGAGCGTCCGCGGGCATCACGATCGTTGCCCGGATGCCGGCTCTGGCCGCATACAGCGCCCAAGCCGCTCCGGCGTTGCCGTTCGTGGGCATCGCCAGCTCGCGCACGCCAAGCTCCTTTGCTTTGGAGACGCCAACGGCTGCGCCCCGAGCCTTGAACGAGCCGGTCGGAGTAATACCCTCGTCTTTCATAAGCAGGTGAGGAATGCCCATTCCGCTGCCGAGCTTCGGCATCCGCAGGAGCGGGGTGAATCCCTCGCCTAACGTCACTACGTGGTCCACACGCTCTACCGGGAGCAATTCGTGGTAACGCCAAAGACTCCGTTCGGTTCTTCCCGCCAGCTCGGAGCGGTCCAGCGACGATTTCAATTCCTCCAGATCGTAGCTGGCGAGCAGCGGCGAACCGCAGGAGCATAATTGAACCGCCGCTTGGGAGGAATACTTCGCTTCGCATTTCGGACAATACAGATGCGAGACATAGCTGAAGGACACGACTGGTTTCCTGCCTTTCTACGGGATGCCATCACGGTCGCAACAAAGGAAAAGCCCTTGCTTCGTTCCGCTTGCGCAGAATGAAACAAGGGCCTCCGTTCGTACGGTCAGCAACCTGGCACGATTCGTTCATTTGATGTTTTTATACTATACAGAGTATTCCAATTTGTCAACTATGATTTTGAACGCTGGTCAAATGGACTCGGATTTAACCGGAAAAAGCCATGTCCGAGCTTCTATCCGAATGCAGGATCGGCAAGAGCAAACAGCAGCTCCCGTCGTCCGGGCAAAGACGAAGCCCCGAGCAGCATTTGCGGCGAAACGGAAGTTTCCCGAAAATCCAGCCCGCAGAGCCGCTCTTGAAAAGAGGCTTGAGTGCCCGGAACATCCAGCTGAATCCGCCCCTGCCAACCCGCTATAAGCGCCTTCAGCAGCCGGATCGCCATATCCTCGTCTGTCGAAACGAGAGGACCCACGATCAAGATGTCATCCTTCGCCCGGGCGAAGCCATAGCCTTGGATCGCGCCGGATGAATCGCGCACAGCCCATCTGCTCACTTTATGACGATCGATGGAATGAAGCACGCGCTCTCGCCGAACGCCTGCGGCTGTCCGATCCAGCTCGATCGCCTCTGGCAGCACGGACTCGTTCAGCGGTACCATATCTCGGTCACCGGAAGTCCGTTCCTGCTGCGGGCTTTCCGCAGTAACGTCGTACTGAAATCTGTGGGCGTACCCAACCGTTTGAAAGCCGAGCGAAGTATACAGCGGAAACCCGGACTTTGTCGAAACGAGCGTTACCGCCGAGCCCCTCTTTTCCGCTTCCGACAGGTAATGGAGCATCAGACGTTTTCCCAGCCCTTTGCCTTGATAGGCCGGATCGACGATAAGATGGCCGATGGAGACCAACTCCTGGCCGTACGCATAAAATCCCGCGCACGAAATCCATTTTCCCCTGTCCCGATGCCCGAATACCGAACCCGCACCCAAATACAAATCGGGCTGCGCCTCAGAAAAGTTGCAACCGACGCTGCGAGCCAAGGCGAGCAGATGCGCGCCGTCGCCGGCGTTCATCGATTCCAGAACATAAGGTTCGTTCATCTCTCCCAATTCGTCCCTTCCACGTAATACGTCGTGAAGCCTCCGTTCTCGTCGATGACCAGACAGTTCAACTGCTGTCCGTAGACGCAGCCGCCGTCGATGCCGATTTTGTCGCCGCCGAACCATACGCCGGGAGAATCGTGCAAGCACGAGGTTCTCGTATGCCCGAAAATGACGGTTTTCTCGACCACGGTCGGATGGCTGTAAAACGGTTCGCGTATCCAGATCATATCCCGGGCAGGCTGTTGCTTCCAATTGGGATAAGCCGGGTTCAAGCCCGCATGGACATAGATGAACCGCTCGTCCTCGTAAAACAAAGGCAGGCTGCCTAAAAATGCCAAGTGATGACCATACTCCGACCGAACCCATTCTTTGGCGCACTCGGTACGTTCCCGGTCGGTCCCTTCGTTCGATTCAAAAGGGGCATAATAGCTGGCAAGCGTCTGCACTCCGCCGTATTTTAAAAATTTCATCTCTTCGTTCTCTTCGCACGGGCCTGTTACGACGTCGACAAAGCGTTGATCGTGATTGCCCCGCAGCGCGATGACCCCGTCCTCCCGAACCATGGTCATCACCCGTTCGACGACGTCCCTGCTTCTTGGCCCGCGATCCACATAATCTCCAAGCAGAATGAGCCGATCCTGACGGGCGTTATACTCCGCAGCTCGCAGCAGTGCGTCGAAGCTCTCGTAACTCCCGTGAATGTCGCTGATGACTAACGTTCTGTTCAATGCCAATCTGTCCTTCCGCTCTGGTTTCCTATTCCGAAGCCGTTCTGACATTAGGTAATTTTATCACAGCCGTTTGTCTCTGGATAGTGTTCCTTTGTCAGACGCGCAGAGCTGGCGTTAAGTTATGGAGGGTACCTTCAGAAGCTTTTCAAAAAGGTTTATGGCGGTAACGCTGCGAAGTGCAATTGATGCAGCCGGATATCAACTGGCAAAGAACGATCACTTCGAAATCGATCGCTACGCGGAAGAACTGGCTTCCCCGTGTAGCCGCAGCACATTTCAACTCATACCGTCGAATGCAGATTTCCGTCCAAGCGGATCTCGACAGCCGCTTCCTTTGCTAACCAATCGCGCATATCGCCCAGCTCGAACAATTGCTCGATGTGATATACGCCATACGGGAAATCCTTGCGGCAAAGGGCATCGGCTATCGACACAGCCACCTTAGCCGTCATATCCGACTGACGGATTCCTTGCAGGAAGCACTCCACATAGGCGTCTTTATTCCCCTTGCTGCCTCGCGCGTCAACCTTGACGGCAAAGCGCTCATCTCCGTAGTGCAGCTTTCCGATACCTGAGATCGCCGCCTGACGGACCCAGCCCGCCTTCAAGAAGCCGGCTGCTCCCGTCGCCCGCAATCCAGCTGCCAAACCGGTCACCATACCCGAGTCAAAGCAGAGCCGTGTGGAAACGGTCGGTACATCAAGCGTCCGGGCTATCGTTTGCTGGTCGGAAAAAGGAAACCGGTACGCTTTTTTGCGCCCAAAATCCGCTCCGAAATCCGCAACCCGCCCGTCCGTGAAGCTTTTTACCGCGACGCTGCGGTTGTTCCGGATCACTTCAAAGCGGGCATTCAAATTATCGACGGTCCATGCGATCGCAGCTTCGCCGTGCCGATCCCCTAACCCGAGCATGATCGTAATATCGATCTCGTGGACTTGCTCCAACAGCTTGCTTGCCTCAAGCGCAAGCAAATTCGTTAAGCCCGGCGCAAGGCCGATGCTCAGTACGGCCGTTGCGCCGTGCGCTTCGGCCTCCCGTCCCCACTGTTCCACTTGGGGTAGAAAAACGCCGTTCGCGGATACATCGATATAATGCGTCCCGTTTCGGAAGCAGGACCGGACGAAAGCGGTATCCGTCTGATCCAAACACATGATCACCAGCTTGGCGTCGTTTAGAACGTCCGAATCGGTTGGATTGCGGATATCCAGCGGCAGAGGCTTCACCTTCCCGCCGGTTTCCCGGCTGAGCCGTTCCGCTCGCTCCGCGCTTCTTCCTGCGGCATACACATGGCCGGGGTATCGCTCGCCCAATTGCTTGCAAATGGTTGTTCCCACATGGCCGTATCCGCCTACCACCACAATCTTGTTCTTCATGCGGTTCCCACCTTTGTTTTATTGTTTGACGGCGCACCATGCTTCTACAAAATAAGACCCAAAATAACGGATCGGCTGGGTGAATCCCGCCTCGCCCAACAGCTCTAGCACGCTGGAAGAGGAAATCGGATCGGATTCCCGGCCGATGGAGGCCGCAAACCGTTCCCATTCCTGCGAAGAGATGCCGTTATCCAGCATGTGGCTCCTCCAAGCCTGCATCTGCATCCCAAATGCGGCCGTGCCCGTCTCCCCGTTGATCGAAGCGAGACAAAACGGCGCACCGGGCTTGAGGCGCTCTGCGATCTGGCAGAGCAGCTCCTTTTTCTGCGATCGCCCGCTTACAAAATGCAGCACCAGCAAGCAGGTGGCGGCATCAAATTCATGCCCCTGAGAGAGCTGCTCGACCGTGCCCTGAACGAACGATACCCGAGGCGAGAGCCCGGCCCGCTCTACCCGCGCCTTCGCTATTTCCAGCATGCGGGCGGAAGGATCGATCCCTGCAAACGACCAGTCCCGGTGCCGGCTTCCGAACGTTACAAGCTCTTGACCGCCTCCGGCGCCAACAATCAGCAGCTTCGCTGCCCGGTTCTCCTCATTCGGTCGAGTTGTATTCAAGTGCGCCGCGATCAGGCGGTCCGTCATCTCGTACATATGAGCGTAGCCCGGAATTTTCAAGGCAATGGTCTCTTCGTAACGGCAAACCTCCGGGTGATCCCAACTCATCGGGACATGTTTTTCGTCCATTCTCATCGTTCCTCTCAAAGGGTAGTGATTAGGCGCCGGACGCTTGTTTCAGCTTTAGCTTATCCGGCGCAGAAAACTGTGGCCCGCCGTCACAGCCGGCTGCCTTGACATCCAAGACGATTTCGGCGGGCGAACCGCCCAAGACGACGATGCGAGAGCCGAGCGCCAGCGCCTCCTCCAGATCATGCGTGACAAGCAGCACCGTCGGCTTCTTCTTATGCCACAGCCGAAGCAGCAGAGTGTGCATATCCCTTCTTGCGGCGGCATCCAGGCTCTGGAACGGTTCATCCATGATCAGCAAGGTCGGGTCGGAAACGAATGCGCGGACCAGCGAAACCCGCTGCTTCATTCCGCCGCTCAGTTGACCGGGGTAATCGCTGACGGCATGGGCCAGCCCTGCTTCCTTCAGCAGGGCGAGCACTTGCCCGTCCGTGTCTTTAGCAGGTCGGTCCGACCGTTCCAGCACCCACTTCACGTTTTCCAGCACCGTTTTTTCGGGAAGCAGCCGCGGTTCCTGAAACACATAGCCGATGCGCGCGTTGGCCTTTAAGTAAACGGCCCCGGACGCCGGGCGATCCAGACCCGATGCAAGCCGCAGCAGCGTCGTTTTCCCGATGCCCGACGCTCCCATCACGCAGGTGATTTGTCCTTCGGTCAGCTCCAGCGAGAAATCGGCAAATATCGTCCGGCGCTTCCCATAGTTCATGGTAATTCTGTCGAATCGCATGGATCGGACCCTCCTCTTTTTCCTGTGGTGCAGCCGCTCATACGAGTCATTCCTCCGGTCGCTGACGCTTTTCCAGAGCGATTCCGCCCGCTCCGCTCCTTTTCGCCGAAAGGCGGACCAGCGCTTCCAGACTTATCCCAAGCAGCGTCACCAGCAGTGTCCAAGCCATGACTTCCTCCGTTTTGAGATAAATTCTTGCCGTGTTCATAGCTGCGCCTATGCCTGTCTGACCGCTGATCAGTTCGGACATGATGATCGTCTTCCAACCAGTGCCGATGTTCACGGTCAGCGCCGCCGACCAAAAGGGGGCAAGCGCAGGCATGACGATGTCCCGAATCCGTTTGGTCCGGCTGACACGGAACACTTTGGCCATCTCCAGCAGGTCCTGCGGAACCCCGCGTACGCCTTGAAACGAGTTAAAGAAGAATACCGGAAAAAGCGCTATCGTCACGACCAAAATCTGCGCTCCTCCCTGTACGCCCAGCCACAAAATGGCGAGCAGCATCCAAGATACCGGCGGAACCGCTTGAAGCAGTGTCACGGCGGGGCTCACCAGCCTGAAAACCTTCTCGTGAACTCCGGCAGCCAGCCCGAGACATGCCCCGAGCAAGAAGGATAGCCCGAAGCCCAAAGCAAGCCGCAGGGAAGAAAGCGCGAGCGGAGACCACAAGTCTCCCTGCTCGGCAAGCGCCGCAAGCGTCCGCACCGTTTCGAGCG
Organism: Paenibacillus sp. A3; assembly: GCF_001399685.1. Lineage (GTDB taxonomy): Bacteria > Bacillota > Bacilli > Paenibacillales > NBRC-103111 > Paenibacillus_G. Next base: position 2,860 of record NZ_JTHN01000074.1, on the reverse strand, counting down.
GCCCGGGAAGAATCACGGCAGGATACAACCGAGCCAGCCCTTCCCACAGCGCCAGCAGAAATAGATACGTATAGGTTCCGGGCCACTTGTTATAAACCGTAGTAAAAACCCGCATCCGGCAAAGCTCCTCCGATGGAATCCGGAGCGTGCTGAAGCAATAGGTTGAAGTACCGCTCCACTTCCGGCTTGGCTTCTGCGGCATCCTTGAAGGTTAGGCCGATATGCGGCATCGCTTGCAGCAGCGCCGCCTCCGGCATACCGAACGCACCGGCCGCCAGCTTCATCCCTTCCTCCGGCTGCTTGACCGTCTTCTGCATCGCTTCCCGATACAAGCTCTGAAAGCGGACGATTTCCTCGCGATGCTTCTTGGCCCAGCCGCTATGAACAAAAATCCCCGCTTGAGGCAAGTCTTCTCCGTACGTATCCCGCCATGTTTTTTGATAATCGACGACGACATTCAGCCGTCCCCCCAGCTTCATCCGTAAGCCGCTTAATACCGGCTCGGGCAGGACGGCATGTTTGATCGTGGCACCGGCCAATTGCTGCATGATATCCGGCACTGTCCCGTAGGCGAGCTTGACCTTTCCCTCCAGCCCATTCTTTCGCAGTAAGAAGCGGGTTAAAATATCGGGAGGACCGCTCTGACCGGGAATATGAACCGTTTCCTTATCCAGATTCGCTAAAGTGCGCGCTTCAGGATCGAGAGACACTAAATACATCGAGCCCCAGGTGTTGAGATGAAGAAGCTGCAGCGGCAGCCCTTTGGCATGTATGTTCGCTCCTACGTTAAGCGGTGCGGCCACAAACGGCGCGTCGTTATTTTGAATACGGGCAAGCAACTGCTCGATCGTATCCCATGTTTCCACCTTAAGCTTCATGTCTGTGTTTGCTTGGCGTTCGACCAGCAAAGCCGGGATCAGAGAAGGCGCTTTGGGAGATAACAGCGTGATTTGCATCGGGGCTTTGTCCGATTCCTTGGAAGCAGCGGCCTGCTGTCCGGCATTATCCTGCGAGCAGCCCGCCAAGGCGGCAAAAACGAGCACTCCCGCGAGAATCGATTTCAATGCGCGATGGTGTAAAAAGCCCATTAGGTTCTTTCCAACTCCTTCTGTGTCCTGTAAACTAAGAATAAGAATCATTCTCAATTATAAGGGTGCGGAGCGAAAGTGCCATCCCACAAATATGGGATTGTTCCCTTGACCTTTCAAGAATAAAATCGGGAGACGTTTATGACTACACAGATGGAAGGCTTTAAGCAAACGATGACAAAACTTGGCCAGACCGCTTCATCTTCGCAAGAGTACAGGACCGCGCTGATTGAGCAATTGCGTGCAGTCGTGCCGTTCGATGCCGCTTGCTGCACCGCTGTCGATCCGCAGACCCTGCTATCGACAGGAGCGATTACTGAGGAAGGCGTCGAGGCGATCCATCATCGACTGTTCGAATTTGAGTATTCTCGCGGAGATGTTAACACGTACGACCGCTTGGTTCATGCGGCCGATCCCGTCGCTACCTTGAGCGGAGCGACGGAAGGCCAACTGGAGAAAAGCGGGCGCTACCGGGAAGTGCTGCTTCCCGCGGGGTTCCATGACGAACTGCGTGCCGCGCTTGTATACGAAGGGGCATGTTGGGGGTATTTGACGCTGTTCCGTCATACGGGCCGTCCGTTATTCCAGGAGGAGGAGCGCAAATTCATTTCTTCGCTCGTCCCCTCGATTGCCTTTCAATTGCGAAAAACAAGCCTCGCCCTGCCCCCCGAGAAGATCGCTTGGATGGAAGAAGGCCCGGGCATTTTAGTGCTATCCGACCGGTTTGCCACCGTCTCCTCCAATACGGCTGCGGATCGCTGGCTGGCGCAGCTGCGGCAATGGGAGCGTATCGACGACGGGACGTTGCCAAGGCCGATCCGGGCAGTCTGCTCCCGCGCCCTGTGGGAACCCGCTGACGTCGGAGAGAGGACATCACCGGCGAAAGTATGCATCCGCCTGCCTCAAGGCCCCTACTTGACTATCCGGGCAAGCCGGCTAAGCGGTTCTTCCACTGCGGCGCAGCTGGCCGTTTTGTTCGAACCGGCCAAACCGTCCGACATGCTCCCTCTTATTGCGGAAGCGTACGGCTTGTCGGAACGGGAAAAGCAAATTCTCGACCGGCTCGTCAGAGGCTTGTCTACCAAAGAGCTAGCCCGCTCGCTTCACATTTCCCCGTACACGGTTCAGGATCATCTGAAGTCGATTTTCGAGAAAACCGGCGTAAAAAGCCGACGTGAGCTAATTTGGCAGCTGTTTTCCCGGTTCGGCGTGCATTAGCTTTCGCAAAAGGAAAGAGCAGAACTTCGGAGCGGCGCTCCTCCATTCTGCTCTCTCGCTTTTTCGTCCGGCTAGGCTCTTATCCTAATTTGGTCACCCGAGCCGCATACCGCCTTTCATCCGGCAGCCAACGGCCGGTTTCGCGGTCTTGAAGCCGCTTCGTCCTGATTTCGTACCGGTCCGCGGGCAGCAGCGACTCGATAAACGGCAGCCCGGGCGCGTAGTAAAATGAACCTTCGGCCGTAATGGAACGAAGGATTTCCATATATTTGGCAGCATACCGCTCCGGCTGTCCTTCGATGCGTTCGTGATGATGCTGAAAATGATTCGAGAACGCCATATGCGAAACGACTGTCCCCCACTTGTTCGGTTGGAATGAAAACTCCAGCCAGCCAGCCCGGAGGAAGCCGCGTCCGTCCGGTGCGAACGCATCCAGACCGTACGCCTCGAAGCCTTGATGCCGCAAGCGGCGCACCAAACGCCCGCTCATGCCGCAGCCGATGTCCAGCACCGGCGTCCGCAGCTTGTTGATATCGATGCCAAGCAGCTCGATT
>NZ_JTHN01000073.1 GCF_001399685.1 Paenibacillus sp. A3 | reverse complement strand
TATCCAATACGATTCACTTACGCTTTGTTTCGATCCAGTTTTCAGGGAATAATAAGACCCTTGCGATCCAAGTTTGGAGATGCAAGGGTCTTTCGTGTTAATATGAGATTATAAAAAAACTCGTCCTACTGTGCATAGCAGGACGAGTCGTTCTCATTTATTTTTAAATAGCCGGATAAACTGTGCTTGCGAAGAAGGAAAATGATAACCAGGCGTGGAAGCAAAAGCCAAAGATGAACGAATACCAGGAAGCCGAGGAGCGATGGCGAGAGCCACGGATAGAGGCATCCCAGCAAGACCAAGACGATCCACAGCACATGGAAATGGAGCCGACGTACTTTGGTCATGGCGATATACGTGTCCGTACCCGGCACATAACCGAACCAGGGCAGTCGATAGGACCAGCTCCAGGCTAGAGGAGCATGCTTTACCTTCGTTCGGAGCAGGAGGCGAAGCAGAAACGTTTGGACGAGCGGTATACCGATCACTCCGACCGGGACACCAATCAACCCTGTAGGTAATGACGCAATAGACATCGCAATAGCAGCCCCAATAAAAGTGCAAACGGTTAAAATCCAATATACTTGAAAGAAGAGCGGCTTGTAATGTACTCGTTTAAGCAGACGGTAGGTATAGATGGTCGATTCTTTGGACAACGTTCGGTCTCTTGGCATCATAAGCCCCAATCCTCACTTGATGAACAAAATGAAAATTCACTACATATATCGGTAGGGTACAGGAAAATGTTGAGTTTGTCACGGGCTAACATGGATTTTCAACAAAAATATCGCGGAAAGGTTTGAGTTTTAAGAGAATTGGGCATACTGCTAGAAAAGAAGAGTAGAGGTGAATCGAACATGAGCGAAGAGCTGCAGCACGATTTCACGCCATCCTGCATCATTTGCGGGCAAACCAAAGAAAACGGCATCCTAATCATATCCGAATTCATATGCGAGGATTGCGAGAATGAAATGGTCCATACGGAAGTCAACGATGCCAAGTATCCTTTTTTCATACACCAGATGAAGCAAATTTTATATAAAAAGAATGCTTGAACGGCAAGCGAAAGGAAGCAAGCTCCGTTTTATCTCGGACAGGGATGGAAGCGGGCTTTTTTGTTTGGTACAATACTGCTAAAATTGTTTTTGAAATGAGGAAACAAGGTGTCACAGCATAGAGCGCCGCTGTACGAAGCATTGGCGGCCCATCGGGAATCGGGCGCGCTCAGCTTTCATGTGCCCGGTCATAAGTCGGAAGCGCAAGGGTATGCCGAAGCGGAGTCAGACTTCCGGCAGATCTTATTACTCGATAGGACGGAGATCGCGGGACTGGACGATCTTCACCATCCGGAAGAGGCGATTAAAGAAGCCCAGTCCTTAGCTGCAGCGTGCTTTGGAGCGGATGAAACTTTTTTTCTGGTGAACGGGAGTACGGCGGGAAATTTGGCGATGATCTTGGCAACCTGTCGCCGCGGTGATTTGCTGCTGGTGCAGCGGGATGCGCATAAATCCGTCATTCACGGACTGATGCTCGCCGGTGCGCAGGCGGTATTTATCTCCCCGCTGTGGGATCCGGAGAGCGGACTGAGCATGGGTGTGGCTGCAGAGGATGTCGAGCAGGCGCTGGATCGCTACCCTGAGGCCAAGGGGCTGCTTGTGACCAATCCGAGCTATTACGGCGTTACAAGCGATTTGAAGGCAATATCCGGCCTTCTGCATGGTCGAGGGAAGGTGCTGCTGGTGGATGAGGCGCATGGGGCTCATTTCGGTTTCCACCCCGATCTGCCTGCCTCGGCCTTATGCTGCGGGGCGGATGCGGTCGTGCAGTCCACCCACAAAATGTTGACGGCCATGACAATGGGCGCGATGCTGCACGTGCAGGGCCCGCGAATTCATCGCGGTGCCGTCCGAAAGACGCTTGCGATGGTGCAAAGCTCAAGCCCTTCCTATCCGATTATGGCGAGCCTGGACCTCAGCCGGCGGATGCTGCAGGAAGAGGGCGGGGAACGGATAGACCGGGGATTATCGGCTGTTCGGAGGGTAGTAGCCCATCTAAACGGACATAGCCGGTGGCAAACAAGAGATTTGACGGAACGCATGCTTCAGGTCGGTAGTCATCAGGACCCTTTTAAGGTGGCGCTGTACGACGCGTCCGGCTGTCTCGACGGTTTTACGTTAAAGGAGCGTCTGGAGCAGCAGGGCTGCTTCCCGGAGCTGGCAGACCCGACGTATGTTCTGCTTGCGTTCAGCCTAGCGAGCACCGAAGAAGCGGCGCAGCGGCTTATTGAAGCGCTGGAGCGGATAGACGAAGAAACACGGGACGAAGGAAGCGAGACGAAGCCGGGATTATGGGAGACCGAAGCCGCAGCGCAGCGGATATCCGAGCCGGTAACGTTCGATTGGGAATCCATCCACGAGGGGACGGAGACGAAGGTAGCGGTTCCCGTAGGCGAATGCGCAGGCCGCATCGCTGCCGAGATGATCGTGCCGTACCCTCCGGGCATTCCAGTCCTTTATCCGGGAGAGCGGATTACCGAACGGACGGCAGCGCATTTAACGCGGCTGGCTGCCTTAGGATCGCGTTTTCACGGGCATGACGTGACCGCCAGCGGCACCGTCCCGGTGCTGGAAACGCAGCAGGTAATTCCTTAGAGGCACAGGCGCATACACGAATAGTTTTGAATAGGCGGCGGTTTGTTCGCACGGCATCAAGAGAAGAAGCTCGCTATAGAGCGGAGAAACGGATTGCAACCGCTATCCGAGTCACTACAGGACAGGAGACATGCATGTGAAACGTGGCTTTTTTATAACGGTAGAGGGCGGAGAGGGCGCAGGCAAAACGTCTGCGATCCATGCCATCCTAGAGCAAGTCAAGATGCGAGGGTACGACGTGCTATCCACGCGGGAGCCCGGGGGCATTCCGATTGCCGAGCAGATTCGCTCGGTCGTTCTCGACCGAAACAATACGGAGATGGACCCGCGTACGGAAGCGCTATTGTATGCGGCCGCGAGACGGCAGCATTTGGCGGAGAAAGTCATTCCTGCGCTGGAAGCCGGCAAGGTCGTCGTATGCGATCGTTTTATCGACAGCAGCTTGGCGTACCAAGGGTATGCGCGCGAGCTTGGCATGGACGAGGTGTTTGCCATTAACCGGTTTGCGATCGGGGATTGGATGCCGGATTTGACGGTGTTCATGGACGTTCGTCCAGAGATCGGGCTGGGCCGGATTCGCGCCGATCAGGGACGGGAAGTGAACCGCCTGGACCTGGAGTCGATGACGTTTCACAACAAAGTGCGAGAAGGTTACTTGCAAGTACTCCGCCGATTCCCGGAGCGTGTCATACGGGTGGATGCGGAGCGGGAGCTGGACGAGGTGCTCGAAGATATTGGGCAAATGCTGAACCAAAAGCTACCCAAGCGAGTATGATATAATAGATATATTCCTTCTACACATGTTTATATATAAATGAAGGAATTTTTCAACCGCTTGTCTAATTATTAAGGTAGGTAGACGGATAACATTCCTTTGGCAAAGGAGGCTGGATGCATGAAATTGGTTATCGCCGTTGTGCAGGATAAGGACAGCAACCGTTTGTCGAACGCACTGATCAAAGAGGGCTTTCGCGCAACCAAGCTGGCGAGCACGGGAGGGTTCTTACGCGCCGGAAACACGACATTTATGATCGGTACGGAAGATGAGCGTGTCAACGAAGCGCTGCAAGTCATTAAAGCGAACTGCAAAATCAGAGAGCAAATGGTCACCCCGGTATCCCCGATGGGGGGAACGACGGATTCGTATATTCCTTTCCCTGTCGAAGTTCAGGTTGGCGGGGCGGCGGTGTTCGTGCTTCCGGTCGAGCGGTTCGAACATTTCTAGAAACGAGGTCGAGCCGAGTGAAAATCAACCCGGGTTGGCGCCCTTTCGGCAATGAGGTCGTCCGCAGTGAGAATACGTCATCCCAGCAGCTTCAAAAAATGTCGTTCTCCGATACGATGCAGCACCAGGAAGAAAGAGCAACCCGGGAGCAGCTTCAGCGCATCCTGCAGCAAATTGACCTGCAAGGTCAACGGCTGGCCAAGTCGATGACGGTACGCGAGCTCCGGCAGTATAAGCTGCTCGTGAAGCAGTTTCTGGAGGAAACGGCGCGGCGGGGAGTTCAGCTTCGCGATACGCGGGGCTGGGACCGAAGAGGCCGGACGAAGCGGTACAAACTGCTGGAGGAAATCGATGCCGAGCTGCTCGGCCTGGCGGACGAGCTGGTGGAAAGCGAACAGGGACGCATCGAGCTGCTGCAAAAAATCGGTGAAATTCGCGGAATGCTGATTAATTTATTTTTTTAGCGAAGCCGCCGATCTGGAAAGGAAATGCAGACCGTCATGTCTTTTCAAGCGATTACAGGGCAGGAGCGAGTCAAACGAATGCTGCAAAACAGCCTTCGGACCGACAAAGTTTCGCACGCGTATATATTTACGGGGGCGCCTGGGACCGGGCGGAGAGCGATGGCCCGGGCGTTCGCCCAAGCTATCTATTGCAAGGTGCTGCCGGACGATGCCTGCGGGGAATGCCTGGATTGCCGCAAGGTAGAGCATGGAAACCATCCTGATCTGCATTGGATCGTACCGGACGGCGCCTCCATCAAAATCGATCAGATTCGGGAGCTGCAAAAGCAGTTTGCTTATCGCGCCTCGGCCTCTAACATTAAAATGTATATACTGGAGGATGCGGATAAGCTGACCGTGCAGGCGGCGAACAGTCTGCTGAAATTTTTGGAGGAGCCGACCTCGCAGGTCGTAGCGGTTCTGATTACGGATAACGGACAAGCCCTGCTGCCGACCATTCGGTCGCGCTCCCAGTGGATTCCTTTTTTGCCAATGGGGCGAAGCGGCATGAAGGAGCTCCTTCTGCAGGAGGGACATCCGCCCGTGCTCGTGCAAGCGGCGGTGAATTTGGCCGCAGGACCGGAGGCGGCGCGCGAGCTGATTCAAGGAAATGGGTTTGCAGAACTCCGAAATTTGGTGATACAATTAGCTAGAGAGAGTTTGTCCCGATTGCCGTCCGCGATGCTGACCGCTCAGCAGAAGCTGGCAAAGGGCGAGTTTTCCGAACAATTGCCGCGCTTCATGGATATGCTGATTTTGTGGCTCAAAGATATGGTGCAGCTCAAGCTCGGCAGCCGCGAAGAATTGGTCTACACGGATCAACTGGACTGGATGTCGCAGCAAGCGTTGTCTTATTCGATGGAGCACTGGATTGCCTGCCTCGAGCAGGCGGTGGAGACGCAGAAACGATTGCGGTCCCATGCCAATCCCCAGCTCGCGCTGGAACATATATTAATGCGGCTCAAGGGGGTGTAAGATTGTTCTCCGTGGTAGGTGTCCGCTTCAAGAAGGCGGGCAAGGTGTATTACTTCGATCCGAGCGATCTGCCGATCGATCAAGACAGTGCGGTCATTGTCGAAACGGCGCGCGGAGTGGAGTACGGCCGGGTAGTGATTGGCCGAAGGACGGTAGGCGAGTCGGATGTTGTGCTTCCGCTGAAGAAGGTCATCCGCATTGCGGACCAGCAGGATGCACAGCTTGTTGAGGATAACAAGCAAGCGGCCAAAAATGCGTTTGCTATTTGTCAGGATAAGATTAAGGATCACCAGTTGCGCATGAAGCTGGTCGACGTTGAGTATACATTTGACCGGAACAAAATCATCTTTTACTTTACGGCCGAAGGCCGTGTCGATTTCCGGGAATTGGTCAAGGATCTGGCCAGCATTTTCCGGACGCGGATCGAGCTTCGCCAAATCGGCGTACGAGACGAAGCCAAGATGCTTGGAGGCATCGGGCCTTGCGGACGTATCCTGTGCTGCTCTTCCTTTCTGGGGGATTTCGAGCCGGTTTCGATCAAGATGGCGAAGGACCAGAACCTGTCGCTCAATCCGACGAAAATTTCCGGATTGTGCGGACGATTAATGTGCTGCCTCAAATATGAGCATGATAATTATGAAAGCGCCAAGGACGATCTTCCCCGCGTAGGCAGCGAGGTCATTACGTCGTTCGGCAACGGACGCGTGGTGTCGCTGAATGTCGGGGAGCGTACGGCGAAAGTGCAAATTTTCGATATTAAAAAAGTGATGGATCTTCCTTTGGATGATGTAGTGGAGCAGCAGTAAAAAGCCAGTCGCTGCTTCTGCAGCTTGAGGTGAGAGAAAAGCGTGGATAAAAGGGATATATTCGTACAAATCGATCAAATGGAAGAACAGATGGGCACGCTGTATGCCGAGCTAGGTGACATCAAGCGGCAGATTATCGAGCTGCTGGAGGAGAACAAGCGGCTGGGTATCGAGAATCAGCAGCTGCGCAAGCTGCTGAAGAAAGATGCCGAACCGATGCTGCCCGTGCTTCAAGCAGCCGGCGCGAGCGTCCCTGTTTCGATGAAAGAAACGACCGGTGAAGGCTACGACAATTTGGCACGCATCTATCACGAAGGCTTTCACATTTGCAATGTCTATTATGGGCATTTGCGTACGGAAGGCGACTGCTTGTTCTGCATGTCATTTTTGAATAAATAACGATGCGCCGTAGAGGAGAATGACTCTTCTACGGTTTTTTTTGAAGAGTTTAGATATGGTACATAATAATCGGCAGAAAGAGGAATACGCTTGGAACGAGTCCCGATCTATGAGCGGGAGCGAATCGACGATTTGCTTACGCACGATTTAAGAATTATTCAGAGCGACGAAGTATTCAGCTTTTCGATGGATGCGGTGCTGATTGCGCGCTTTTGCTCGGTGCCGCCGAGAGGGCGTATCGTCGATCTGTGCTCCGGCAACGGCGTCATTCCGCTGCTGCTGACCACCCGGACGAAAGCGCACATTACGGGCGTAGAAATTCAAGCCAGATTGGCGGATATGGCCCAGCGGAACGTGCAGCTGAACGGGCTGGAGGAGCGAATCCACATTCGGCATGGTGATTTGCGTGAGTCACCTGCCGAGCTGGGGAACGGCGCCTTCGATTTGGTGACGGTCAATCCTCCGTATTTGCCTGTCCCGAATGGGGATCAGAACATAAATGAGCACGTAGCTGCCGCCCGGCACGAGCTGTTCTGCACGTTGGAGGATGTGGTGCGGGCAAGCAGTCGGCTGGTGCGCAGCGGCGGCAAAGTCGCCATGGTGCATCGGCCGAGCCGCTTGGTCGATATTTGCTGCACGATGCGGCAGTACCGGCTGGAGCCGAAACGGATCCGGTTCGTTCATCCCCGGGCCGATGCGGAAGCGAATATGGTGCTCATCGAAGCGCTTCGCGACGGAAAACCGGAGGTTCGCATGCTTCCGCCCTTGATTGTTTACAAGAATGAAACGGAATATACGGATGAGCTGATGGAGGTCTATTACGGCCGCCGAGCTGCGCTCGCCGATCCGTCCAATACTTCATTATAGAAGGAATCGATGTCCGTGAACGTTCAAAAAAGCTATGCCAACGAAAGCCGTCGTCAAGGCAGCCTTTATCTGGTAGGAACTCCAATCGGCAATCTGGAGGACATGACCTACCGTGCCGTTCGGGTGCTTGGCGAAGTGCAGTGGATCGCCGCCGAGGACACCCGGCAAACGCGCAAGCTGCTCACGCATTTCGACATTTCGACCCGGCTCGTCAGTTACCACGAGCACAATAAGCAAGCCAGCGGCCCGGAGCTGATCCGGCTCATGCAGGAGGGCGATTCCATCGCACTCGTCAGCGACGCCGGGCTGCCTGCGATCTGCGATCCGGGCGCGGATCTGGTCCGCCTCGCCATCGAAGCGGATATCCCGGTCATCCCTATTCCCGGAGCTAACGCCGCACTGTCCGGGCTGATCGTGTCGGGGCTACCGACCGAGCGGTTCACCTTCGTCGGCTTCCTGCCGCGGGACAAAAGGCCCCTCGAACGGGAGCTTACCGCCTTGAAGCGGGGGCCCGGCACGGTAATCTGCTACGAATCTCCACACCGCCTGGTGAAGACGCTGACGGCGATGGCCGAAACGATCGGCGAGACCCGGGAAATATGCCTGGTCCGCGAGCTGACCAAGAAATACGAGGAAGCCGTCCGCGGCACGATCCGCGAATGCCTGGACCATCTGAACGAGCACCCGCCTCAAGGCGAGTACGTGCTTATCCTCCGCGGCGTCAGCCCGGAAGAAGCCGAGGCATCCGGCGAAGCCCTGTGGTGGGCCGCTTTAACCCCTGCGGAGCATGTCGCCCGCTATGAGGCTGACGGCCTAGACCACAAAGAGGCTTTGCGCCGCGCCGCCCAAGACCGCGGCGTCCCGAAGCGCGAGTTGTATAACCTGCTTCATCAGGGCAGCTAAAAGGAAATAGTTTACAACAGCCGCGCCTCCTATATAATAGAAGAGACAAGATGTTAGGCCTATGGCCAAAATCGGGTAATAAGACTTATCTGTGTTGCGCGAATCGATGAGAAGGAAACGTAGGCGTCCTGAGAGCAGCTAAGTATCATGGGCGCGTTATAACGAACGGTGAAAGTTAACGGAGCCTCTTCCGCTTGTGTGGTATCACATTTGCAGTATCGTGGTTGTGCTCGGGCGTCGGTGGTCTTTCAAGTAATCAGCGCCTTTGTGCGATGCTCCTTCAGCAGCGAGCTCTCCGACGCACGAGCTGTCGAGTGCGTCCCGCTCTGCTCGAACAAAAGCTGTCGAGGCTTGCCTCGATGCGGGTCGTAGCAGGTATGAAGAATCAAACGCCGCCGTGTGCGCATGCACTGCTTCGTAAGAGCGCCGACGTGAAGCGTGTCTTCATGCCGAGCCCGCAGGGTTCGCATGGAGACGAACGCGCTCACTGCACCCAAGCTGCGTCGAAGCGCTTGCGGGGTCCAGGGGCTGCGGCCCCTGGGGTCCCCCTTAGGAAGGGGGATTTAGGGGGATGGAAGCCACTTAGGGGGATGGAGCCTCCGCATAAAAAAAATCCCCGATTCGGACAACCACGAATCAGGGATATAGAGGAGATATGAAAAAGGTTAGAATTACCAAAGTAAAATGTGCTATCTCTATTATAACCTATTTTTTTTATTTTGTCACAGGTATTGGCATTTCAGATAAGCATTCGTGGCAAACAATTTTTCCTTTGAAGTAGGAAACGTTCTCAGCATTGCCGCAAAAGATACAGGCTGGCTCATATTTCTTCAACATGATGCGCTCGCCGTCAACGTAAATTTCCAATGCGTCTTTTTCGCCAATGCCTAAAGTACGGCGCAATTCGATCGGAATAACGACACGACCCAATTCATCTACTTTTCTAACAATACCGGTGGATTTCATCATAAAAAATTCCCCTCTCTAAGAAGTACATAATGAAGTATAGTGTTTCAAAAGATTTATCGTCATGTTTCGACATTTCTTTACACATATGATACCAACCATTCCCAAAATAGTCAACCAAAAAATATGAGTTTTCCTTGTTATTTTATGGTATACGAGGTGGGTTATGCAAAATTCAGTAAAAACAAACGTTCAAAAACGAGAAAATCGTTGTTTTTTATAATACACATCGTACTAAGAAAGGGTCTGTCACCAGAAGATTGAAGTATATATAAAAAAAGAAAACACAAGAATGGAAGCTTGAATTCGACATATTTCGACAAATTTTATGTTCTTTTTACGAGAGTATTGTCGAATAAATAGCCGGAGCCGATAGGAGGATGTTCATGACCACTCCCCTTCAAGAAGAAAAAGTATTCAAGGATCCCGTGCACAAATACATCTACGTCCAAGACCAAACGATCTGGGACCTGATCAACACCAAGGAGTTTCAACGCCTCAGACGAATTCGCCAGCTTGGCACCTGCTTCCTGACGTTCCACGGCGCGGAGCACAGCCGGTTTTCCCACTCGCTCGGCGTTTACGAGGTTACCCGCAAAATCATTTCGCAGTTCGAGCGCAACAAGTACGAGGACTGGCCGCGGGAGGAGCGGCTTCTGTGCCTGTGCGCTTCGCTGCTGCATGATGTCGGGCACGGCCCGTTCTCTCATTCGATCGAGAAAACGTTCGGGACGCACCACGAGGAATGGTCATGCCGCATCGTTCTCGGAGACACGGAAGTGAACCAGGTCCTGCGCCGCGTATCGCCTACGTTTCCACAGCAGGTGGCCGGCGTGATCGCTAAAACGTACAATCAGGAAATCGTCGTCAGCCTCGTATCGAGCCAGCTTGATGCCGATCGGATGGACTACCTGCTGCGGGATGCCTATTTCACCGGCGTGAATTACGGCACATTCGATCTGGAACGCATCCTGCGCGTCATGCGCCCATATCAGGGTCATATTGTTGTGAAGGAAAGCGGCATGCATGCGGTGGAGGATTACTTGATGTCCCGGTACCAAATGTATTGGCAGGTCTACTTTCATCCGGTGACCCGGAGCGCCGAAGTATTGCTTCACAACATTTTTCAAAGAGCGAAGCACCTTCATGAGGAAGGCTTTGCCTTCCGCTTCTTATTACATCCGCTACCGAACCTGTTCCGTCAAAAAATGACGGTACACGACCATTTTTTAATGGACGAGGCGTTCATGCAGACGGTACTGATGCAATGGTCCTTCGAAGAGGACCCGGTGCTTTCCGACCTATGTACCCGGTTTCTGCAGCGGCAGCTGTTCAAGTATGTGACGCTTGAGAAAATCGACGCCCGGCAAATCGAGCAACTCCGGGATCAAATGCGAAGCTTCGGCATCGATCCGGACTACTACCTGGACATCGATTTTCCTTCCGATCTATCGTATGATGTGTACAGGCCCGGCGAACAGGATGAGAAGCTGCCTATTCTGCTGCTTGACTCGCGGGATACCCTGACGGAAATATCGCGGAAATCGGAAATTGTCCGCTCCATCAGCGGCATTCATATGGGAAAATACCATTTGTATTACCCACGGGAGCTGCTTTTGAACCATGCCGATAAATTGGATAGAAATCTTCGAAAACTGCTCGATCTTTAACCGTCATCACCTGCTCTTACAACCAGAACATAATATAAGGAGAAAAAGATGATAACCGATACACACGCACACTTGAATGCGCCGCAGTTCGATGAAGATCGACAGGAAGTCATCGAGCGCGCTCGCGCAAACGGAATCAGTCGAATCGTTAATGTCGGTTTTAACCGGGAGACGATCCCGAGCTCTATCGCTTTGGCGGAACAGTACGATTTTATTTATTCGACCGTGGGCTGGCATCCGACCGATGCGAAGGACATGACGCCGGAGGATCTCGAATGGATCGAATCGCTGTGCGGACACGAGAAAGTTGTCGCCATTGGGGAAATCGGCCTGGATTATTACTGGGATACGTCTCCCAAAGACGTGCAGGACCGCGTATTTCGCCAGCAAATTCGGCTTGCGAGGAAGGTCGGCCTGCCGATCGTGATCCATAACCGCGACGCGCATCATGACGTCGTGCAGACGCTTCGCGAAGAGAATGCAGCGGAGGTCGGAGGGGTCATGCATTGCTACTCCGGCAGCTGGGAGACGGCCAAGATGTGCCTCGACATGAACTTCTATATTTCGTTCGGCGGTCCCGTCACGTTCAAGAATGCGAAGCAGCCGAAGGAAGTGCTCGAGAAGGTGCCGCTCGACCGTTTATTGATCGAAACCGATGCACCTTATCTGGCTCCTCACCCGTATCGGGGAAAACGAAATGAGTCCTCTTATGTGCGCCTGGTCGCCGAGACGGCTGCCGAAATTAAAGGGATAACTTTGGAAGAATTGTGTGAAATCACCACAGCGAATGCGAGCCGGCTTTTTGGCTTAACGTGAATAAATACACAGATTCGAACAAGCGGATTTTCTTTCGAATCGAGATAATCGAAGAAAAATATATAAAAACATACGACTTGTGAAGAGAAAGATGGTTTTTGAGATTGATTTAGCTTCAATTGGCTGGAATTGATCCAAAACCATCCTTTTTTTCGAAGTTTGTATACTTTACAACTGTGGTGCTCCCATCGTAAACTCAATAATAACTTCATAACGATTACCAAAATCCAACATCGCTGAGTTTCCGAAAGGGAAACGGGGGAACCACATCGCGGCAGTTAAGGCGCAGCTTTGACCGTTGTGGTGTTTTTTTAGGGGTGAATCCTCATCGTGCATGGGTAACATGCACTGGGGTAGGGCGACTCTCAAGTCCGAATCCGTCAGCTAACCTCGTAAGCGTCCAGAGAGAGGTAACGATTGTCGTGAGCTTTTATTTCATTTTGGCCAAAATGAAAAAGTCACGGGAAGGTTCCTCTTCTCCGCTGACTTTTTTTGTGTTCTCCCGTTCATTTGGGATATTAACCGGAGCCGGTTTAACCAACACAAGTTGAAGGAGGTGGCCGCCGCAGGCAAGTAGTTCTGATGGCAGCAGATAAAATTGTTGGAATGGCAATCAAACCATTTTACCATAGTCGCGTCAGATTAAATCATGCATAACACTCGGATGGCGGGGCTTTAAGGAGGACCGAACAAGTGGGCGCTGTGAACCATGAGCAACCCCATGTAAGACGATCATCCAGCATGTCCTTCGCATTGCGATGGAAGCATGAAAACTTGCGTATGATATCGATTATTGCCCTCATTTCATTCGCTATGACTTTCATGTTCTTACTGATGTATCACGGTACGGCCACCAAGCGCGTATCAGTCGTTGTAGACGGACAAGAACGTACGTTCCAGACCCGGCAAGGGGTTCTACAGCGCATACTGGATGAGCAAGGCATTGCTGTAGGAGAATACGACCGGGTGTCGCATTCCCTTCAAGCTTCGGTAAAGTCTGGAGATCGCATTACGATCGACAAGGCAAAGCCGGTGCAGTTGACAGCAGATGGAGAGACGAAGACCGTTTATACGACAGGGAAAACGGTGGAGACCGCGCTGGCGGATTTAAAAATCGGGCTCGGCGAGCTCGATAAGGTAACCCCCGATTTGACGACGGAAGTCGCCGACAACGCGCCGATCAAAGTGGTCCGCGTAAAGAAAGAAACCGAAGAAGTGAAAGAACCGATCCCGTTTGAGACGGTGAAGAAGAACGAGCCGCAGCTGCTCAAAGGCAAGGAACAGGTGGTTCAAGAAGGGCAAGAGGGCATTCTGCTCAAGAAAAAGGAAAAGCTGTTCGAGGACGGGGCGCTCGTCGCCGAGAATGTCGTCGATCAACAGGTGCAAGCGCAAAGCATCAAGAAAATCGTAGCCGTAGGAACGAAAAATCCGGTCACTATTTTATCCGCTTCTTCGCCGAACGTCGACGAATTGACTAAAAACGGGGTTAAGTTCGCATACAAGCAAGTGATTAACAATGTGAAGCTTACAGCGTACTCGGCCGATGCCGACTCGACAGGAAAAAGCAGCGGGCATCCGCAGTACGGGGTAACTTCTTCAGGCACGAAAGTAATGGAAGGTCGCACAATTGCCGTAGACCCCAAAGTAATTCCGATGGGCTGGTGGGTATATATCGAAGGAATCGGCTTCCGCCGAGCGGAAGATACCGGCAGCGCGGTGAAAGGGAATGTGATCGACGTTTATTTTGACAGCAGTGACTACGCCAATCGTTTCGGTTCAAAGAAGGGCACCACGGTGTATGTCATCGGGCCGAAAAAGCCGTCGGTCGATTAAGGATGCGCAATTAGGGCAGACTCATCATATATAGAACGGAAAGAAGAGGTACGGTTAATGTCCCTCTTCTTTTTCTCTTGTTTATGAAAGAAGGTACGGCTTAAAGAAATGATCAAGGAAATCATCGTTGTGGAAGGAAAAGACGATACCGTCGCCATTAAGCGGGCGGTGGAAGCGGAAACGATCGAGACGGGCGGCTCCGCGATTAACAAAGACGTTTTGAAGCGGATTCGGCTTGCTCAGGAACGGCGCGGCGTCATCGTATTCACGGACCCGGACCATGCAGGCGAGCGTATCCGTAAAATCATCGCCAAGGAAGTACCGGGCTGCAAGCATGCCTTCCTGACGCAAGAAGCCGCAACGAGCCGTGGAGATATCGGCGTCGAGAATGCCTCCGTCGAAGCGATTCGCGAGGCGCTGGAGAACGTGCGGACGGATGGGAAAAGGGGCGAATCCGCCATCGCTTGGGAAGACCTGATCGAAGCGGGACTCATTGTCCATCCGGAAGCGGCTTCCAGACGGCTTGAAATGGGGAAGCGGCTTGGGATCGGGTACTGCAACGGCAAACAGTTCTACAACCGCTGCCGGATGTTTCAAATTTCGCGCGAAGAGTTCGAGGCGGCCCGGCGGCATTTGGATAAAGAAGAGGGTGCGAGCTCATGACGACGGAACATCGCGGACAACGGTCCGGACAAGCTGCCGAGGATATCGCTTCGCCGAAGCGGACCAAGGAGCTCATTCAAAAGTACGGCTTCACGCTCAAAAAAAGCCTGGGGCAAAACTTTTTGATCGATCAAAACATTTTAACCAAAATCGTCTCCGCCGCCGAGCTTGACTCGGGCAAAGGGGCCTTGGAAATCGGACCGGGGATTGGCGCGCTCACCCAACAGCTGGCCAAGACGGCCGGACGGGTCGTAGCGGTCGAAATCGACCAGCGGCTTCTGCCGATGCTGAAAGAAACGCTCGAGCCTTATCCTCACGTTTCCGTCGTCCACGGAGATGTATTGAAAACCGATCTTCGCGAGCTGTTCGAGGCTCTTTTTCGCGACGTCTCGAAGGTCAGCGTCGTGGCAAACCTGCCGTATTACGTAACGACTCCCATCGTGATGAAGCTGCTGGAAGAAAAGCTTCCGCTGGAGCATATCGTCGTGATGATCCAGAAGGAAGTCGCCGACCGGATGGCGGCGAAGCCCGGGGGTAAAGATTACGGGAGCCTGAGCATCGCCGTACAGTATTACTGCGAGCCGGAAGTCGTCACCATTGTGCCCCACACCGTATTTATCCCGCAGCCGAACGTCGACTCCGCCGTGATTAAGCTGAAGGTGCGCGAGCGGCCGCCGGTGGAAGTGGAGGACGAAAGCTTTTTCTTCGATGTCGTTCAAGCCAGCTTCGTGCAGCGCCGCAAGACGATTTATAACAATCTGGCCGCCAGATATTTTACGAAGGAGACCAAAGGACAGCTGGAAGGCATTCTCCGGAATGCCGGCATCGAGCCCTCACGCCGCGGGGAGACGCTGTCGATCGAGGAATACAGCGTTCTGAGCCGGCATTTGGCCGCCGCGTTGAAGGGCTAGCCGGCCCGGACGATCGTAGGCGGTTGTCCCTGCACCATTTGCCCATATCCGCCATACGATAGTCGAGGAGGCGATGCAGCCATGAAGCAGGGAGACCTGGTCACTCGGAAGTCGTATGGCGGTGACGTTATATTCAAAATTCAGGAATTTCGGCAGCAGCAGGCCATATTACGCGGTGTGGAACTTCGCTTGCTAGCGGATGCCCCGTTCCGGGATTTGGAGATGGCCCCGCAGATCGATCCCCTTGAAGCGATAGGGGCGATGCGTCCCAAATGGCTGGAAGCCATGAGACGGTTGGGAGCCGGAGCGGCGCCGCAGACACAATCGGATGGATTGCAAGGCACGGAGCCTGCGGAGTCCTCCAAACCGCGCCCGGCTTACTTTGAATTGCCTGGCAAAGTACTGCATTTGGACGGCGACCCGAATTATTTGCGCAAATGCATGCTTCTCTACAATGAGCTCCGCGTTCCGGCGGACGGCTACTATGTTGCGGAGGCGAATATGGCCGATGCGCTTTACCGCCTGCTGCCCCAGCTGCAGCCGGATATCGTCGTGATTACGGGTCACGACGGGCTTCTGAAGCAGCGCGGGCGAACCTATGGAGATATTACCCAACTGACCAGCTACAAAAACTCGCACAATTTCGTCAATGCCGTTCGCGTGGCCCGTCAGTTCGAAAAAAACCGCGATGTCCTGACGGTCGTCGCAGGAGCGTGCCAGTCGCATTTTGAGGCGCTGATGCAGGCCGGGGCCAATTATGCCAGTTCGCCGGCCCGCGTGTTGATTCACGCGCTCGATCCCTTGTGCATCGCGGCCAAGGTAGCTTTTACCCCTATTAAGGATACGGTGAATATCGTCGATGTCATCGGGTTGACACATAGCGGATTGGAAGGGCTGGGCGGTATCGAATCCCGCGGGAGCTATCGCCGGGGCGTTCCCCGAATTGAATATGCGATTCGTAAATAAGCGCCGAAAGGTGCTTTTTATTTTGCCTTGCACGCCAACTTTTTACAATTTTGTGAACGGGATGCCCTCATTTTTTTGGAATACCGCATCACATTAAGGAAAAATTCCGTTGACAACCGGTTTGTATGGCTGATATAATATTCGGCTTAAATTGACATACTACTGTCGTTGCGTTATAATCGTTAAGGAAAGAGGTGGTAGTGGTCAATGGCAAAAAATGCGCTGTTGGAGATCAAACGTAGTTTGGAACCTCATGTCGGACAGAAGATTATGTTAAAAGCGAATGGTGGTCGCCGTAAGACAATCGAACGATCCGGTGTATTGGAGGAAACCTACCCTTCCGTTTTTATTGTCAAGCTGGATCAGGAACAGCACGCATTCAAGCGCGTTTCTTACAGCTACGCAGACATCCTGACAGAATCCGTCGAAGTTACTGTGCATGGCGATGACGGTGAAGTACGGATTACGATACATCAATAAATACATAACGGTTGGCCGTACTTGCGGTCAGCCGTTTTTTTAATGGATGGCGAGGCTCCCCCTCTTCTTGGAAAAGACTGCGGGACCGTATGATTCTGCTGCGTCAGGCGCATAATAGATCGTACGGATACCATCATAGTTATGAGGGGGGACGCGATATGGGACGCAGAAGTCGGGGCGTCATGTCGGAATCATTCAAATACGAGCTGGCCAAAGATTTGGGCTTCTATGAGACGGTTCAGCGGGAAGGCTGGGGCGGCATTCGTACGAAGGATGCGGGCAACATGGTCAAGCGCGCGATCCAAATCGCCGAGCAGGCTTTGGCGAACCAGCAATCGGCGGCTGCGCCGGTACGCGAACCGGTCGGATTCCAGCCGGCGCCGGTTGTTTCTCAAGCCTATACGCCTTACGGTCAACCGCCTTACGCCGGGCTGCCGCCTGCTTATGCGATTGCCCCAAATCCGGTTCAAACGGGCTACACCTCCTTTGCGCCGTAAGGGCGGAACTTCATTTCCGGAGAATCCTCAAGCTAGAGCGCCCGTTATGGAGCTTTAGCTTTTTTTTGTAGCGCTTTTGGTATAGTATTAGGATGAACGGCATCATGCCTTCGATTATCGGGATGACAGACAGGTGCAAAGAAGGTGTCGACATGAAAGTGTTTGAGAAAGCGCCGGCAAAAATCAATTTGTCGCTGGATGTTTTACATAAGCGTGAAGACGGTTACCATGAGGTCGAAATGGTGATGACCATGGTCGATTTGGCGGACCGTATCGAGATGCAGGAGCTGCCGCGCGATACGATCATTATCTCCAGCCAAGCCGGGTATATCCCGCTCGACGAAAAGAACCTTGCCTTTCAGGCGGCCCGGCTCATTAAAGACCGGTACGACGTAAAGCAGGGCGTATATATTCATTTGGACAAAAAGATTCCCGTCGCCGCGGGTCTGGCCGGAGGAAGCAGCGATGCGGCAGCGACGCTGCGCGGCTTGAACCGGCTGTGGAGGCTCGGAATCGGAACGGACGAGCTGCAGAAGCTTGGAGCCGAGCTCGGCTCGGACGTGCCCTTTTGCGTGACGGGAGGGACGGCTATTGCTCGCGGTCGGGGAGAAAAGCTGGAGCCGATCGAATCGCCGCCTCAGTGCTGGGTCATTTTGGCCAAGCCTCCGATCAATGTGTCCACCTCGGAAATATACGGCAAGCTAAACGCTGCCGGAATCCGGAAGCATCCGTCGACGGAAGGCGTCCTTCGGGCGATTCGCGAGAAACGGTTCGATCTTCTGTGCGGCGAGCTGGGCAACGTGCTGGAGGAAGTGACGTTGGACCTGTATCCCGAAGTGCGCCAGCTGAAGGAAGTTATGATCAAGCTGGGCGCCGAAGGCGTGCTCATGTCGGGCAGCGGTCCGACGGTGTTCGGCCTTGTGTCCAAGGAAACGAAAATCCCGCGTATTTATAACGGGCTGCGGGGATTTTGCAAGGATGTGTTCGCTGTCCGCCTGCTTACGTAAAGGAGCCAATGAATGTCACGTTTGTGTCATCATCTTTTGCATGGACAGCTTGAATGAATACGTATAAAAATGGTATATTCACAATATATTATTCGGATTTATAGCTATTTATCCGACGTGTAGGGGGAACGCTCATGAAGAAATTAAAAAGAAGCGCAAGATTGGTCGAGATGACCCAATACTTGCTGATCCGCCCCCATACGCTGATTCCTTTGACGACATTCGCAGACCGATACAATTCCGCCAAATCGTCCATCAGCGAAGATTTGGCCATCATTAAAGAAGTGTTTGAAGAGGAAGGCCTTGGGGAGCTTCAGACGCTCGCTGGTGCAGCCGGCGGCGTCAAGTTCATACCGAAAGTATCGAAATCGCATTCATTGCAATTCATCACCCAGTTGTGCCGCCAGTTGGAGCAGCCCGAACGCATCCTGCCGGGCGGGTATTTGTACATGTCCGATATTATGGGGCAGCCGATGATTTTGAATGAAGTCGGCAAAATGTTCGCTTCCGCCTTTTCGGGGAACGATATCGATGTGGTCATGACGGTGGAAACGAAAGGCATCCCGCTGGCCTATGCCACGGCTACTTATTTGAACCTGCCGGTCGTCATCGTGCGCCGCGACAATAAAGTGACGGAAGGTTCCGCCGTCAGCATCAACTACGTATCCGGTTCGAACAAACGCATCCAGACGATGTCTTTGTCCAGACGGGCGCTCAAGGAAGAAGCCAAGGTGCTGATCATCGACGATTTCATGCGGGTGGGCGGAACGATTCACGGCATGATGGATTTGCTGCAGGAGTTTAAAGCCACGGTCAAAGGCGTCGGCGTATTCGTCGAGTCGGGCGAAGTCGAAGAGCATTTGGTCGAGGATTACGTCTCGCTTGCCAAGCTGTCCGCCGTCGACCCGAAGACACGGCAGATTACGGCCGAGCCGGGCAACTATTTTCAAGAAGAGGTTTCTAATCTAATTGAGGAGTGACAAATGCATATGACATTAGAACGTATCTCTACGGACCGGGCGCCTGCCGCTATCGGTCCTTATTCACAAGCGATCAAATTCGGCAATCTGTTATTTACCTCCGGTCAAATTCCGCTCAATCCCGAAGGCCAAATCGTCGAAGGCGGCATTGCCGAGCAGACGCACCAAGTCTTCCGTAATTTGAAAGCGGTATTGGAGGAAGCGGGGGCAACATTCGAGAGCGTGATCAAGGCAACGGTGTTTATCAAAGACATGAATCAGTTCGCCCAGGTGAATGAAATCTATGCAACCTACTTCGGAGACCACAAACCGGCGCGTTCAACTGTCGAAGTTGCACGACTGCCGAAGGACGTTTTTGTCGAAATCGAGCTTATTGCGGCGTTAAGTGTCGAATAATTTCAAATTTATAAAGTATTTATAAAATTGCTCAAAAACTTTAGAGATTTAGCAGGAATTTGCCCTAAAATGTGGAATTTATAGTTCATGTCTCCAAGATGGAAAAAGGTGGTGAATCAGAAGTGCAAATTACAGACGTCAGACTTCGCAGGGTGAACTCCGAGGGCAGAATGAAAGCCATTGCTTCCATTACCATCGATAACGAATTTGTAGTCCATGACATTCGTGTGATTGACGGTAACAACGGCATGTTCGTGGCCATGCCTAGCAAGCGGACCCCGGACGGAGAATTCAGAGATATCGCTCACCCGATTTCCTCTTCAACCCGCGAGAAAATTCAAGCGGCCGTGTTAGCGGAATATGAGCGTGCCGCAACGGAAGAGGAAGTCATTGAAGAAGGAGCTTAATACGATCTATGAAGAGGGCCAAAAGGCTCTCTTTTCTTTTATAACCGGGCAGGATATATTGGGACTGGCGTTTCACGGACAGAAACCGTATCATAAAAAGAAAACAATACATTGGATCAAAGGGGATGGACGAAACTTGAACATCATGGGGATCGTACTGGCAGCAGGTCAGGGGAAACGAATGAAATCGAAATTATATAAAGTACTGCACAGGGTATGCGGTAAACCAATGGTCGATCATGTGGTCACCGCATTGGAAAATATACATGCTTCTCGCACAGTCGTCGTCGTCGGTCACGGAGCGGAAGCCGTTCAAGCGTATTTGGGCGACCGGGTCGAGTATGCGCTGCAGGAGCAGCAGCTTGGGACAGGCCACGCCGTGCTTCAGGCCAAAGATCTGTTGGCCGCGGAGGACGGCTTGACGATTGTCATCTACGGAGATACGCCGCTGATTTCGGACAGCACCCTTGAAGGAATGATCAAGCTGCACCGGGAGAAGGGCGCGGCGGCTACGCTGCTGACGGCGGTTGTGGACGATCCTACCGGCTACGGGCGGATCATCCGGGACGAGCGCGGGTACGTGACACAGATCGTGGAGCAGAAGGACTGCAACGAGGCGCAGCGCCTGGTCAAGGAAACGAACGTCGGCACCTACTGCTTCGACAATCGGAAGCTGTTCGAAGCGCTGGCGCTTGTGAAAAACGACAATGCGCAGAACGAATACTACATTACGGACGTAATCGGCATTCTGGTCGGTCAGGGGCAGATTGTCGAAGGCTACGTGCTGGAAGACGAGGCAGAGTCGTTCGGCGTGAATGACCGTCTGCAATTGTCCGTGGCGGAGCAAACGATGCGCGAGCGGATTAACCGCCGTCATATGCTCGCCGGGGTGACGATGATCGATCCGGCAAGCACCTATATTGAAGCGGACGTACAGATCGGAGCGGATACGATAGTGCTGCCGGGAACGGTGCTTCGGGGGAAAACGGTGATCGGCGAAGACTGTGTCATCGGACCGCAAGCGGATATCATGGATAGTTCGATCGGCAGTGGCGTCACCATCAAGCACTCTGTTCTGCAGGAAGCGGTCGTCGGCGATGGATCGTCCGTAGGACCATATGCTTATTTGCGGCCGGGAGCGGACCTTGGCCAGAACGTGAAAATCGGCGATTTCGTCGAAATCAAAAATGCCAAGCTTGCGGACGACGTGAAGGTGTCGCATTTAAGCTACGTCGGCGATGCGGTCATCGGCCGGAACGTCAACTTCGGCTGCGGAGCGATTACCGTTAACTATGACGGCTTCAACAAGCAGCTGACCGAAGTGGAGGAAGATGCGTTTATCGGCAGCAACGTCAACCTCATCGCTCCGGTCAAAATCGGCAAGGGAGCCTATGTCGTGGCCGGTTCTACCATTACGCACGAAGTCGGGGGCGGCGACGTGGCGATTGCCCGGGAACGTCAGGTGAACAAGCAGGGCTACGCCGACAAGCTTCGCACCAAATTTGCGGCGAAGAAGGCGAAGAAGTAAGAGCGGAGCGAACTTATCGCAAGGAACTTGCCGCTAATCCTATACAGTGATGTTTCGAACCTCCTTCAATTGGGTAAAGTAGTAAGAAGCTAGGGCTTCACCCAAATTGAAGGAGGTTTTCTTATGGCTACATCGCTCAAAGCGGAAGCACGGACAGGCCGGACGAAAAGCGACCGCAACCGGCTGCGGGCCGAGGGAAAAGTCCCCGGCGTCGTCTACGGAAAAAAAGTGACGCAGACGCCGATCGCCATCGACCAGAAGGAACTGCTTGCGCTGCTGAAGACGAATCCGCATGCGGTTATCGACTTGGACGTTCCGCAATTTGGCAAGCAGCCGGTCATGATCAACGAAGTGCAGCGGGATGCGCTGAGCCGCCAGCTGCTGCATGTCGATTTTCATCAGATCAATATGGACGAGCCGGTCCAGACGACGGTTCGGCTGGAATATATCGGAGACCCTGAAGGGGTTAAGGTCGGCGGGATTCTGCAGATTCAGCACCACGAAATCGAGATCCGCTGCCTGCCGCAGCAGATCCCGGCTTCTATCGAAGTCGATGTCAGCGGGCTTGAAATCGGACAAAGCATGCTCGTATCCGAGCTCAAGCTGCCGGAGGGCGTCGAGGTGAAGACGGACGCGCACGACGTGGTCGCCACGATCCTGACGCCGCAGAAAGAAGCCGAGCCGGAAGCGGAAGCCCCCGAGGGGAATGCCGCCGAGACGGCGGAGAAGGCTGAAGCATAAATTAGAGAGAGCGTATCGGTTTGGATCGATGCGCTTTTTCTTTATGTCCGCGGACGCTGTACCTGCCCCTTATCGCGAAATTGGCGTGGGACGTTTTTTTCGGTTATGATAAGTTTAGGGTATCGTTTCACCCCATGGCGTTGAAAGGGGCAGGTCAGGTTGAAATGGTTTGTGGGTCTCGGCAATCCGGGACGGCAGTACGAATTGACGCGGCATAATATCGGTTTTATGGCGCTGGACCGTTTTGCCGATAAGCACGGCATCAAAATAACGCAAAGCAAATGCAAGGGACTGCTGGGAGAAGGCCATGTCGCGGGACAGAAGGTGTATCTGCTGAAGCCGCAGACGTACATGAACTTGTCGGGGGAATCGATCCGCGCTTTTATGGATTTTTACAAAGCGGCCATCGAGGACCTTATCGTCGTCTATGACGATCTGGATACTTCCTACGGGCAAATCCGGCTGCGCTACCAAGGAAGCGCGGGCGGGCATAACGGGATCAAGTCGGCTATCGCCCACTTGGGCACGCAATCGTTTCAGCGCATTCGAATGGGCATTTCGCGGCCCGCGCCCGGCAGAGACATCGCCGATTACGTGCTGAGCCCGTTCAGCAAAGAAGAATTTCAGCAGATGCCCGGAGTGCTCGACAAGACGGTGGATGCCATGGAGCATATCTTGGAGCATCCGTTCGAGAAGACGATGGCCAAATTCAACGGCTGAGCCCTATTATCCATTTCGTCAAGAAAAAACGTTAGCCTAGAGGCTAATCTCCTCCCATCCCGGCCATAATAAGTAAAAACGGCGCTTGGCAAGGCAAGCGGGAGGAGGAAGTCCAATGGCCCTGAAATATGTTTGTCGTCATTGTCAGACCGTAATCGGAGAAATCCGGCAGGGGGAAGTGAGCGAGTTTCAACTCGGTTTCCATTTCTTGACCCCCGAGGAGCGGAGAGATATAATATCGTATAACCCGAATGGGGATGTCACCGTCAAGGTGGTTTGCGATTACTGCAAGGAAGCGCTGGATGCCAATCCGGAGCTCTCGCTCCTCGCGAATCCTCTGCAATAGGGGTTGTTCGCATTTTCGGCTATCCGGCTTTTTGGTTGAGGATCGGCCTAAAGTCCGGTGAATAAGAGGCCGCTGCGCGGGCGGATCGTCCTTCCGATTCGCTGCTTCAGAAGCGATGACGCCCGCACTGCTGCTTATTCACGGGACTTCTAGGCTTTTTTAGTGTTACGCGGTTGAGAGGGGTGTCCTGTTTTGCAGGCTTTAATTCAGGCGTTCTCCGCGGACAACGATTTTCAAAGCGTCGTGTCCGGCCTACGTTCGGGGATGAGAGAACAATTAATAGCCGGGTTGACCGGTTCTTCGCGGCAGGTGATGCTGGCTTCGCTTTACGAGGAGCTGCAGCAGCCTCTATTTGTCGTGACTCACAATATGTTTTCTGCGCAAAAGATGTTCGAAGATTTGGCGGAGCTGGTGCCGGAAGGCCAAGTTCTGCTGTTTCCGGCCCAGGAGCTTCTGGCAGCCGAAGCGGCCATTGCAAGCCCGGAAATGCTGGCGCAGCGGATCGACGCGCTGTCCAAGCTGGCGGACAGCTTTCGCGGGATCGTCATCGTGCCGTATGCCGGGATGCGGCGGCTGCTGCCGGACCAGACGTCGATTGCGGAAGCCCGGCTTCGCGTAGCCGTCGGGGATACGCTTGATCTGGAGTCGTTTATCGGCCGCATGGTCGAGCTCGGCTACGAACGGGTGGAGCGTGTCGAGAACAAAGGAGAGCTGAGCGTTCGCGGAGGCATTATCGATTTTTATCCGCTCACTTCGCCGAACCCGTACCGGATTGAGCTGTTCGATATTGAGGTGGACTCGATTCGGACGTTCGACCCGGCCGATCAGCGATCGATCCATAAATGCTCCGAGCTTGTCATTACGGCCTGTCGTGAAATCGTAGTCGACCGTAAACGGTTACAACCGGCGGCGCAGCATGCATATGAGCTGCTTCAGGAGCAGATCGGCAAAATGTCGGATCGCGGGGCGAAGGACCGGCTGCTTGAAGGGATCGGCCACGAGATTGAGCTGCTTCGCGAGGGGCAGCATTTTCAAGGGATGTTCAAATACGTTTCCTTGCTGTTCCCGCAGCGTCAGACGCTGCTCGATTATATGCCCAAGGATTCCATTCTTATCGTGGACGAACCGGCCCGGCTGCTCGAGACGGCAAAGCAGTTGGAGAAGGACGAGGCCGAATGGATGACCATGTCTCTGCAGGACGGCAAGTGCCTTCCGCAGCTCGTGCTGTCGAAGCCGTACGAGACGCTGCTGCACCGCAGACCGTATCCGACCTTGTACATGTCGCTGTTCCTGCGGCA